>NZ_AOMB01000012.1 GCF_000336675.1 Halococcus hamelinensis 100A6
CACTACTACCGATACCCCCACCAGTTCTCGGGTGGCCAGCGCCAGCGGGTCGGGATCGCGCGGGCGCTCGCGGTCGACCCCGAGTTCATCGTCTGTGACGAGCCGGTGAGCGCGCTCGACGTGAGCGTGCAGGCCCAGATCCTGAACCTCCTCGAGGACCTCCAGGAGGAGTTCGGCCTCACCTTCCTCTTCATCGCCCACGACCTCTCGGTCGTCCGGCACATCTGCGACCGGATCGCGGTGATGTACCTCGGCGAGGTCGTCGAGGTGGCCGAGACGGCCGACCTCTTCGACGACCCGAAGCACCCCTACACCAGAGCGCTGCTCTCGTCGATCCCCGAACCAGACCCGACGACCGATACCGACCGGACGGTGCTCGAAGGCGACGTCCCGAGCCCGATCACCCCGCCCTCGGGCTGTCGGTTCCACACCCGGTGTCCGTCCGTGATCCCGCCCGACGACCTCGATATCGCCCAGGAGACCTACCGCGAGGTGATGGACTACCGCCAGCGCGTCGCGGACGAGTCGATATCGGTCGCCGACGTCCGGGCGGAGGCGGCGGCGAGCGGGGAGGTCGCGACCGATGGCGGCGTGCCGACGCGGGCGCTCTGGGACGAGCTGTTCGACCACGCGGACGGGCTCGACCCCGACTCGCGGTCGGTCGTCGAAGCGTCCTTCGAGCGCGTGGCCGACGACGACTTCGAGGGGGCGGGCGCCCTCCTCCGCGAGCGTTTCGAGAGCGTCTGCGAGCGCGAACGGCCGACCCTCGGCGATAGCGCCCACCCCGCGGCGTGTCACCTCCACGACGACTGAACCCCCAGACCGGACCTCGACGACACGCAACATTTACCGGTATCCTTATTAGCCCCCTGTCATCAGTAGGCGTATGCCAGACGATAGCGAACGGGATAGACGCTCCTTCCTCAAGATCGCCGGAAGCGCGGCGGCCGCAGCGGCGGTCGCGGGCTGTATGGGTGGCGGCGGGTCCGGCGGCAACGGCTCCGGTGGAAACGGGAGCGGCGGGAACGGGAGCGGCGGTGGCGGTGGAAACAACAGCGGTGGCGGCGGTGGCGGGAGCGGTTCCAACACCCTCGCCTACGCTCGCGGGAGCCACTCCGCGACGCTCGACCCGCAGAACTCCACCAGCGGCGAGGTCGCGAAGGTCACCGAACAGATCTACGACACCCTGATCAACTTCAAACCGGGGAAGTCGACGCTCACCAACGGGCTCGCGACCGACTGGAGCCTCGACGGAACGACCGCGACCCTCACGCTCCGCACGGACGCGGTCTTCGACAACGGCGAGAAATTCACTGCCGACGACTTCGTTGCGACCTACCGGCGCTTTACGGATTCGAGCTATCAGTACTACCCGGGCGACGACTACGTCTCGGGCTACGGGCCGTTCACGCTCGGCAACTGGATCGACGACATCTCGACGAAGGGCAAGAACAAGCTCACGATCGAACTCACCCAGAAGTACGCGCCGTTTCTCCGGAACCTCGCGATGTTCGCGGCGTCGGTGCACTCGAAGAAGGCCATCGAGTCCGAGCGCGACCTCTCGACGAAGCCGGTCGGGACGGGACCGTTCAGCCTCGAGAACCTCGACGACGCGAACGAGGTCATCCGGCTGTCGCCCCACGAGCAGTACTGGGGTGAGGGCCCGAACGTCGACGGCGTGGTCTTCGAGACCATCGGTCAGAACTCGACGCGTGCGCAGTCGCTGGCCGAAGGCGAGGTCGACATCGTCGACGGGTTGGGAGCCCAGTCCTCCCAGCAGCTCCAGTCGGCCGACGCGGCCGAACTCCGCCAGATCGACGGTATCAACGTCGGTTACATGGCGTTCAACATGGCGAGCGTGAAGCCGTTCCAGGACAAGAAGGTCCGCCAGGCGATCAGCTACGCGATCAACACCAAGGCGATCGTCGAGAACATCTACTCGGGCTTCGCGAACCAGGCCTCCCAGCCGCTGCCGCCGAACGTGATGGGGCACAACGGGAGCATCGACCCCTACGCGTACGACACCGAGAAAGCCCAGTCGCTGCTGGAGGAGGCGGGCTACGGCGACGGCTTCAGCTTCGAGCTCTCGACGTTCAAGAACCCACGGGGCTACAACCCCTCGCCGCTGCCGACGGCCCAGACGGTGAAATCGAACCTCTCGGAGGTCGGGATCGAGGTCTCGGTCAACCAGATGTCGTTCGACCCGTTCTTGACCTACACCCAGGAGGGCAAGCACGACGCGTGTTTCCTCGGGTGGTACACCGACAACGCCGACCCGGACAACTTCATGTACGTCCTCCTGGACCCGCAGGTCGAGGAGGACAAGCTCACGCAGGGTCAAGACTGGGTGAGCTTCGACACCGAGGGCTACAACACCTCCAACGTCTCGGGCTGGGCCAACCGGCAGTACATGACGCTCGTTGGCGACGCTCAGTCCACCTACGACACGGCCACCCGGAAGAAGAAGTACAAACAGGCCAGCCAGATCGCCCACGACGAGGCACCGTGGGTCTACCTCGACTACGCGAAGGAGCTTCGCGGGGTCTCGAACCGCGTGAGCAACTACACCCCCGCCGCGATCAGCGGGCCCTACCTCAACCTCGTCACGCTCGATGGGTGAGCCACGCGGTGAACACGCGCTCTACGGGGTGGCCGCCTGATGGTTTCGGTGCGCTTCGTCGTCAAGCGTCTGTTGTTGCTCGTCCCGGTGTTGTTCGGGGTGGCAACGGTGGTCTTCGCCATCCTCCAGCTCTCGCCGGGCAACCCCGCGCGGGTGATCGCGGGCCAGCGCGCCTCGCAGGCGTTCGTCAATCAGGTCGAACAGCAGCTCGGGCTCAACGACCCGATCTGGGTGCAGTACGGCCGCTTCCTCGCCGACGTCGCCCAGTTCGACCTCGGCCAGTCGTACACCATCCAGCGCAACACGCCGGTGACGACGATCCTCGCCAACAAGCTCCCGGTGACGATCGAGCTCGCCTTCTACGGCCAGCTCATCGGTATCCTGCTCGGGATCCCGCTCGGGATCGTCAGCGCGGTCAACCAGGACACCATCACCGACCACCTCACGCGGGTGGGCGCGCTCTCCGGGATCAGCATCCCGATCTTCTGGAGCGGCCCGCTCGTCATCCTGGTGTTCTCGCAGGTGCTCGGCTGGCTCCCCACCAGCGGCCGGATCGACTCCCAGGCCTTCTCGATCGAGCCCATCACGGGGTTGATCACCGTGGATACCTTCGTGCAGGGCGTCCAGCAAACGGTCGTGAGCGGCTTCGACCCCGCGAACTTCGCGCCGTTCTTCTCGGCGGTGAACCACATGATCCTGCCGGCGCTCACGATCGGGATCTACTCGATGGCGCTGATCTCGCGGATGATGCGGTCGTCGATGCTCGAAGTCATCAGGCAGGACTACATGCGAACCGCCCGCGCGAAGGGCCAGGGCGCGAAGATCACGATCATGAAACACGGGCTCCGGAACGCGTTGATCCCCGTGATCACCGTGATCGGGATCCAGTTCGGCTCGCTGCTCGGCGGCGCGGTGCTCACCGAGACGGTGTTCGGGATCGGCGGCATCGGCACCCTCCTGGTGCAGGCGATCGAGGTCGGCGACTATCCCGTGGTGCAGGGGACGGTGCTGGTGTTCGCGTTCCTCTTCACGCTCGTGAACCTCGGCGTCGACATCACCTACTCCGTGCTCGACCCGAGGATCCAGCAATGACCGCAGCGACCGAAACGGGGGGGACGCGATGAGCACCGAATCCGAGATGGGTGCCACCCGGTCGCGGGGGCTCTTCGACCGCCTTCGGGCGTCGCCGTTCCTCTCGGACCTCCTCTCGAACCGGCTGGCGCTCGCGGGGCTCACGATCATCGTCGTGATGGTTGCGGTCGCGCTCTACGCCAAGCTGTTCGTCGACCTCGAAGCCATCTCGCTCACCCAGTTCGGGCAGAACCCGCCGCGTCAGGCACCCGGCTGGTGGGTCCAGATCTTCGGAAACCCGAGTGCGACCCTCCAGCCCGTCGGTTTCCTGGACTACCCGTTCGGCACCGACGGCCAGGCTCGCGACATCTTCCCGCGCGTGCTCTACGGCGCGTGGTACGCCATGCTCTACGGCACGATCACGGTTGGGATCTCGACGGTCGCCGGCGTGGGACTCGGGATCGTCGCGGCCTACTTCGGCGACGTCACCGACAACGTCGTGATGCGGACGATGGACGTCCTGCTCGCGTTTCCGTCGCTCCTGCTCGCGCTCGCGCTGGTGGCGATCTTCCCCGACGACCTCGGGCTCTGGCGGGCGGTCGCGGCGCTCACGCTCGTCTACACCCCGCGGTTCGCCCGCGTGATCCGCGGGGCGGCGCTTGCGGTGCTCGAAGACGAGTACGTCGACGGCACCGAGTCGCTCGGCGCGACGAGCCCCCGGATCATCGTCCGGCACATCCTGCCGAACTGTCTCGCGCCCATCACCGTCCAGAGCACCCTCAACTTCGGGCTGGCGATCATCGACCTCGCCGCGCTCTCCTTCCTCGGGTTCGGCGCGGCCACCGGCACGCCCTCGTGGGGCCTGATGCTCTCGAACGGCGTGGACCAGGGATTGCTCACCGGCCAGTGGTGGTGGTCGTTCTTCCCCGGGCTCCTGCTCGCGCTCACGGTGCTCGGGTTCAACCTGCTGGGTGACGGGATGCGCGACGCGCTCGACCCCCGGATGCGCGAGGCCATCGACTGAGGGATGAGCCACCAGGACTGGCTCCTCGTTCGAACCCGCCTTTTCGGTACCGCCGCGGCGGCCGGCGTCGTCGCCGGCGGCCTCGCCGTGCTCGGGCTCACGGTCGTCAGACCCCTCGACTTCGCCAGCACACAGACGTTCGCGGTCGGCGCGCTCGTGCTCGGTTTCGGCGTGCTCGGCTGGTCGGGGTCGGTGCTCGCGGGTCGCGGGGTCGAATCGCTTCAGGCGTACCTCGACGCCGACACCGACTGGACCGAGGCCGACTCCCGGCGTGCGATGACACGGGTCTCGGGGTTCGGTGTGGGCGTGATGGTCGGCGTCGTCGTGACGACGGTCGCCATCGGGTGAGCGGGATGGCCGCCCCGACGAACCGTTATCCGGTGGACGTTCCTCCCTCGATCGATGAGCCATCCGATCCTCCTCGGGGCCGGTGTGGTATCGGTCGCCGTCGGTCTGGTATTACTCGTCTCGGCTCTCACCGACTGAGACGAACGTTCTCGCCGCCCGCCTCGCCGAACCGCTCCCCGTCCTCGTCCCGTTCGTAGACCATCTCCCCCCGAACCATCGTCCATCTCGGGAAGACGCCGTTCCAGCCCTCGAACGGGGTCCAGCCGGCCTTCGAGCGAAGTTCCTCGCCACGGATCTCGCGCGGCGAGCCGGGGTCGACCAGCACGAGGTCGGCGTCCCGGCCCGCCTCGACCCGTCCCTTCCGCGGGAGGTCGAAGACGGCGGCGGGGTTCGTGGCCGTGAGGTCGCGGACGCGTTCGTAGTCCAGCCGTCCCTGCCGCGCTTCCTCCAGTAGGAGCGCCAGCGCGGTCTCGACGCCTGGCACGCCGCTCGGGGCGTCCCAGATGCCCGCGTCCTTCTCGGCGCGGGTGTGGGGCGCGTGGTCGGTCGCGATCACGTCGACCGTTCCATCCCGAACGCGGTCGTAGACCGCGGCCCGGCGCTCCTCGCTCCGCAGTGGGGGATTCATCCGGCCGAAGGTCCCCAGGTCGTCGAGGTCGTCGCGCGAGAGCAGGAGGTGGTGGGGCGTGACCTCGCAGGTCATCCCGGCCTCGTTCGCGGCATCGACGCCCTCGGGCGTGCTGGTGTGGGCGATGTGTACTCCCGACCCGACCTCCCGACCGACGGCACACGCGCGCTCGACGGCGATGGCCTCGGCCTCGGCCGTTCGGTAGGCGCTCCAGGCGTCGGCGTCGTCGCGCTCCTTCGCACTCCCGTCGAACACGGTCGCGTCCTCGGCGTGAACGGTCACGGGAACGTCGTGGTCGGCGGCCTCGCGGACGGCCGTCGCGAAGAGGTCGGCGTCGATACCCATCTCGCCCGTCGAATCCGCGAGGAACACCTCGCCGAGCGCGAACACCGGCCGGGCAAACAGTTCGTCGGGCTTCCAGTCGGCCGTGACACCGGCGTTGAGCCCGAAGTCCACGAGCGAGTCGGCCGCGCGCTCGGCCTTCGAATCGAAGGCGTTCCCCGTGACCGTCGGCGGCTCCGTGTTCGGCTGGTCGACGACCGTGGTGACCCCGCCCGCCGCCGCCGACCGGCTTCCCGTAGCCCAGGTCTCCTTTTCGGGATATCCCGGCTCCCGAAAGTGGACGTGGGTGTCGATCATCCCCGGGAGGAGGAGGTCGCCGTCGGCATCGAGGACGCGCTCGTCGGCGTGCGTGTCGAGCCCGCCCTCGACGGCGGCGATCCGCTCGCCGTCGACGCGGACGTCGCACCGGCGGCCGTCGGCGAGCCGCGCGTTCGTGATGAGCATACCGCAGCCACCGCGTCCGCGGGCCTAAGCCTCCCGGTCGTCGGCCGCTTCGTCGTCGCCCTCGGCGAGCGCCGCTTCGACTGCCCGTGTGACGATTTCGGGGTCGCTCTCCCCGCCCGCCCGCTCGACGCTGCCCACCGATTCCGGGTCGAACGGGACGTCGAGCGCGGCGTAGACCGGTTCGAGCACCGCCGCTACCTCCTTCGCGTCGCGGGTGAGGACGATACCCGCGACGAGCGCGGCCTCGCCGGTGACGCGCTGGGCGAGGCCCGCGACCTTTCCGTTCGCCTGGAGCGAGTGCGATCCCGGACAGAACGAGTCGGGTGGTTCGCCGGGGCGGGCGTCGACCCCGAGGCGCTCGAAGGCGACCCGGAGGTCGGCCGTCGCGCGGTCGTAGCGTTCGGTGATCCCCCCATCGACGGGTTCGGCGCGTGCGAAGGCCACCGTGGTCCCGGTGTAGGCCACCGCCCGGCCGCCGACGGAGCGCTCGACGACCGGGAAGTCGTGGTCCGCGGCGGCGCGTTTCGCGTCCTCGTAGCCGTCCTCTCGTGTGTCGCGCCGGCCGAACGCGACCTGACGGTGGGGTGTCCAGACTCGGACCGCCGGCTCGCCGGTCCGCTCGGTGCGCTCGAACAGCTCCCGGGTTCGGGCCCTGTCGGCGTCGATGTCCTCGGCCCGCCCCTCGACGACTCGCATGGTTCCTCCAGGGGCGGGAGGGCTAAACGCCCGCGGGTCCTCCCGTCGTCGATGGCGGTGCCCCTTCCAGCCGAGGTCCTCTCGCAGTACGCGCGCTTCTCGCTCTACAACTCGCCGTACACCGCCCACGACCGCGGGCACGCGGTCGACCTCTATCCCAATACGGGGCTCGGTCCCGCCGAGGGGTCCTCGTCCGCACCGTCACCCGTCGCGGGCGAGGTGCTCGAAACCCGGACCGTGCGCGCACCGCCGAAACCCTACGCGCCCGACCACGACCATCTGATCCTGGTCGACACCGGCGCGCACGTCGCCCGGATCCTCCACGTCGAGCCGGGGGTCGACCCCGGGGACACGATCGAGGTCGGCGACCCGCTCGGGAGCCTCGTCCGCGCGGGCTTCTTCGCGCCGTGGGTCGACAACCACGTCCACCTCGAACTCCGGGACCCCGGCGAGAACCCCTACCGCGCGAGCGGGTCGCTGGCGCTCGAACCCGAAATCGAGGTCGAGGCGCTCGACTGGGACGGCTCGGCTCGGGTGGTCGAGACGGGCGAGACCTACGCGGTCCTCGACGCGCCCGCCCACCCCGCGCCGGGCGAGCGGTTCGTCGGCATCGCGAGCGACGAGGGACGGGTGCTCGACGGCGGGCTCGTCCACTACGCGGGCGGCGGCGCGCTCGGGGAACGCGACGGACCGGTTTCGTTGTTCGGCCAGCGAGTCGGAACCACCGAGGGCCGAAACGTGACGTGGGACCCGCTCGAAATCCTCACCAACGACGAGCCGATCACCGGGCTCTCGCTGTGCTGTGCTCGCGACCCCGCCTTTGGCGCGAAACTCGTCTGTCCCGGCCACGCGTTCGCCGTCGGCGACCGTATCGAGGTCGACCTCCGGCCCACGGACGACCCGATCCGGCTTGGGTGACACCACTGCGGTGCGTTCCGTTTGTGGTGCGGAGGCGGTTCGGATGCTGTGGCGCGCGCTCGCGGTCGTGGGTGAACGGAGGTGAACCCACGACCGCGGACATTGTGCGAGGGATGAGCACCGGAGCGAGTGAAACGAGCGAGGAGCGCAGTCGGTTGGGGAGGTTCGTGGCTGTCGCGGGGCGGGGCGGTTTGCGGTTCTCACTTGTGTCGGGTGAGTGCGGTTCAATTGCCGTCAATCGTGCTGTTCACCGCGTGCCAATCGAATGCACCGGCTCACCCTCACTCTCGATGCTCGGCTTTCGCTCGCTGATACACCTCGTCGTTCGCCACTCGCTCCCACCAGACCTCGTAGACCAGCGCGGCCTCGCGTTTGTCGTGGTCGACCCACTTCTCGGGATCGCGCTCCGTCCCGTCTTCATATTTCTGCCCACCCGGATACCGCGCGTAGCGCATCGCTCGGGTGTACCCCATCTGCAAATATTTCCGCGCCATGTCCATCCCCGGAAAATCACTGTCCTCGCGGTACTCCCGATACTTCGCGTCGATGGCCGTCCCGGCCTCGTCGGCGGTTTCGCGGTCGGCATAGCCCCACAGGTCGAGGAGTTCGCTCTTGTAGGGTTCGACCTTGAACACGCCCTCCTCGCCGCGGCCGACCTCGTACTCCTCGGGGTGTTCGCGAAAGTCGGTATCGTATTCGGGGCCGTCGGTCATACCCACGCTTGGTACCGGCCACGCCTCACGGTGTCGCTTGCGGTCATCGGTGGCTACAAACCGCTCGCCGGCGACGAGTGGACATGAGCGACGCCGACGTTCCCGACGGGATGACGGAGCTCCTCCAGCGGTTCATCGACGACCACGGCTACCTCTCGTGGCTCGGGACGACCGTGGAGTCGATGACCCACGACACGCTCGTGCTGTCGGTCCCCTTCGACGAGAAGCTCTCGAACTCACGGCCGGGCGACGGCGACGACCCGGCCCAGGTCCACGGCGGCATCGCCGCGACCCTCATCGACACCGCGGGCGGGATCGCGCTCCGACCCCACCTCGACGACCCGCTCAACGGCGGCGTGGCGACCATCAACCTCAACGTCAACTACCTCCGGCCCGCCGGCGGCGACCTCACCGCGACCGCGGCGGTCGTCAGAGCCGGGTCGAGCGTCGGCGTCTCCACCGTCACCGTCGAGAGCGAGGCCCCCGATGGCGAGTCCAAACCCGTGGCGACGGGCCAGGGTGCCTACCGGCTGTTCCGGTCGTAGACCGCAAACCCAGTGGTCATCGACGCGACGCCCCGTCGGTCAGACGAACTCGACGTCGGCGCGTTCCGTGACTTCCCCGAACAGCCAGTCGGCGTGGTCCAGCGCGTACTCGTGGTGGGCGTCCTCGATGGCCCCGATGGCGTCCGAAACGAGAACGGGTCTGAAATCCCGCAGTCCGGCGCTGCCCGCGGTGTGGAGCACGCAGACGTTCGCGAGCGTCCCACAGATCACTAGGTCGTCGACCCCGCGCGCTCGTAGCCACCCCTCCAGTTCGGTGTCGTGGAAGGCGTCGTAGGTGTGTTTCTCGACGACGTGGTCGGCTTCGCCATCGAGTTCGTCGACGACTTCGGCTTCCCACGACCCCTCGACGACGTGCTCGCCCCAGCGCTCGAACTCGTCGTAGTAGTGGTTCCCCGCGAACTGCTCCGGCGGATGGACGTCGCGCGTGAACACCGTCTTCGCACCCGCCGCCCGGGCATCCGCGACGAGGTCGGCGATCGGATCGATCACGTCCTCGCTGGCGGGGGCGGAGAGGCTCCCGTCCGGGTGACAGAACCCGTTTTGCATATCCACGACGACGACGGCGGTCCGGTCGGGGTCGAACTCCATGGTTCCACTACCCACGATGCGGGCAAAGGTCTTTTCGCGCCGGTGAGGGGTGCTCCCCGTCGGTCGCCGCAGTCGGACGTTTTTTGCCCGCCGGTCACATCGCTATCGTATGCGAGCCGTCGCCGTTCTCCCCGTGGTCGCGCTGGTGGTTCTCGCCGGCTGCAGCGTCCCGTTCCTCGGTAGCGGTCCCAACGCCTCCGCTCCCACCTCGGGTTCGAGCGGGATGACGGAGGGGGACGGAACGACGGGCGGAGCGGCCGAGGGGAACACGGGCGGTCCTAACGGCAACACGGGCGCAGCCAGTGCGGGCACGATCCCCCCGGACCCCGCGAACGACGCGCTCGGGTGGGAGGGTGGCTACTGGTACAACGAATCGATAGCGGTCACGACCGACGACGGCTACAACGCGAGCGAGCGCGCCGCGCTCGTCAACGTCACGATGGCGCGGGTCGAGCGGATCAGAGGGCTCGAATTCACGCAGTCGGTGCCGGTGGAGGTCATCTCCCGTGCCGACTACAGCCGGTCGACCGGCGATGGCGGTGGTCGTTCGGCGGCCTTCCGGACGTTCGACAACGCGAAGTTCGAGGGGCTGTTCCTGGTCGGCGAGGACCGCAACTCGCTCGCGGTCCAGCAGTCGAACCGCGGCCAGAACGTCCTCGGCTACTACAGCCCGGCGAACGACTCGATCGTCGTGGTCTCGCCGACGGCCACCCCCGACATCGACCCCTCGACGCTGGCCCACGAGCTGACCCACGCGCTCCAAGACCAGCAGTTCAACCTCTCGTCGTCGAACCCCGCGACCCGGGACGCCTACAACGCCCGGAACGGGCTGATCGAGGGCGACGCCAACTACATCGAGGACCAGTACGACGCGGCCTGTGAGGCCGAGTGGCAGTGTACCCAGGCCGCGGCCGGGAGCGCCGGCACCGCCACCAGCGGGGGCGGCGACAGCACCAGTAGCCTCGACCTGGGGGTCTACATCCTCTCGTACTTCCCGTACGCCGACGGGCCCGCGTTCGTGAGCTACCTCCGTTCGCACGGCGGCTGGGAACGCGTGAACGCGGCCTACGACGACCTCCCGGCGAGCGCCGAGCAGGTGATCCACCCCGCGAAGTACGGCACCGACCCTCCCACCAACCTCACGGTCACGAACAGCACCTCCAACGGCTGGGAGCGGGTGCGTCCGCCGGGCCGGCCCGACTACGCCGTGCTCGGTCAGTCGGCGCTCGCGGCGACCTTCGGCGCGACGCTCTACGACGACTACAACGACTCCTCGGTCGTCGCGCCGGGGACGTTCCTCAACCTCGAAGCCGGGAGCGTCAACACCAGCGACCCGTTCAACTACGGGTTCAACTACACCAACGGCTGGGATGGCGACCGGATGGCGGTCTATCGGAAGGGTAACGAGACGGGCTACGTCTGGACGCTCGCGTGGGATTCGCCCGCCGAGGCCCGCGAGTTCGTCGACGGCTACCACGACCTCCTCTCACACTGGGGCGGCGAACCGGAATCGGGAAGCGGGGACGTCTGGGTGGTCCGTGACGACAGCCCCTACAGCGACGCCTTCCGGGTCACGCGGGACGGAGACACCGTCACCATCGTCAACGCGCCCGAGACCGGGGACCTGAACGACGTCCACGCCGCCGGGTAACGAACGCTTTTCCACCTCCCCCGAGGAGTTCGTGCATGTCCGACGCCGAGTTCGACATCGTCCCGCCCGCCGCCATCCGCGAGGGCCGCGCCACCGACGCCTACTTCGAACGGACCGTCGAGACGCTCGACCACGTCGGCGAGAACCCGACGGTGGTCGCCGAAGTCACCGCCGACCAGTTTCCGACCGGCGAGTTCGAGGTCTTCGCCGGCATCGAGGACGCCGCCCGCCTCCTCTCGGACCTGGCCATCGACGTCGACGCCCTCCGTGAGGGCCAACTGTTCGACGGCGGACCGGTGCTTCGGGTCGAGGGGCCGTACCTCGAGTTCGCTCGGCTCGAAACCTCGCTCTTGGGGTTTCTCTCGCACCCCTCCGGAATGGCGACGAGCGCGCTTCGGGCGCGGCTGGCGGCCCCCGACTCCTCGCTGTTGAGCTTCGGCGCGCGCCACGTTCACCCCTCGATCGCGGCGGTCGTCGAGCGGAGCGCCCTCGTGGCGGGCTTCGACGGCTTCTCGCACGTGGCGGCGGGCGACATCCTGGAGCGCGAGGCCAGCGGCACGATGCCCCACGCGCTCGTGATCTGTTTCGGGAAGGGGAACCAGGAGGACGCGTGGGTCGCCTTCGACGAGGCCGCACCCGAGTCCGTCCCCCGGATCGCGCTGTGTGACACCTACACCGACGAGGTCGACGAGACCCTCCGGGCGGCCGACGCGCTCGGCGAGGACCTCGACAGCGTCCGGATCGACACCACGGGCTCGCGCCGCGGGGACTTCCGACACATCCTGCGCGAGGTGCGCTGGGCGCTCGACGTCCGGGGCCGCGAGGACGTCGGCCTCTTCGCCAGCGGCGGTCTCGACCCCGAGACGCTCCGCGACCTCCGGGACGTCGCGGACGGGTTCGGCGTCGGGAGTTACGTCTCGAACGCCGACCCCGTCGATTTCGCGCTCGATATCGTCGAGATCGACGGCGAACCCGTCTCGAAACGCGGGAAGCTCTCGGGGAGAAAGCAGGTCTATCGGACGCCCGACGGCGGCCACCACGTCGCGCTCGCCGACCACGACGCCGAGGGCGAGCCGCTGTTGGAACCGCTGGTCCGCGACGGCGAGGTCGTCCGGGAGTTCGACCTCGACGCGGCGGCCGAACGAGCGAGAGAGGACGCCGAGCGCGTGGGATTCGGGACGGACTAACTGTTCACGGTCGCTCCACCGACACGGTTTCTTTCGGAATCGATAGCAATCCATAAGAAGCGGATCCGCGTGCCCGTTCCATGGTCCGGAACGTGTTTTTCGACCCCGACCGCTTCTTCCGGGAGCGCGACGAGCTCACGCTGCTGCAGCCGCTTCTGGTTCTGATCCTTGCGGGGCTCGCGTCGGTCTTCTCGACGCTGGTGCTGTTGATCTCCATACCGGGCAGTGGAATGGGTACTGGTCCCTTCGTCGTCCTCAGTATCCTGCTGAATGCACCGATCTCGTTCGGATGGCTACTCCTCCAATGTGGCCTCTACACTGGCACGTTCCACCTCCTCTCGTCCGTACTTGGTGGAAACGGCTCGCTCGACACCACGTTCAAGGTCACGGCGTGGGGTTTCGTCCCGGTCGTCTTCGTGGGTCTTCTCGATCCCGTCATGCGATACCTCGCCTACGGCGGCGGCAACGGTGTCGCGACCTTCGCCTTCCTTAGCGGGGTCAGAGCGAGCACCTCAGGCCACTCGATGCTCCTGCTGAACGCTTTCGGACTCGTGTTCACGCTCTGGCAGGCGGTCATCTGGCTGTTCGGGGTCCGGCGAACCCATCATCTCCCGTTGCGCCGGGCGGTTGTGGTCGTCGGAATTCCGGTCGCGGTGGCACTGTTCTTGAGCGTCGGCAGTGCGGTGGTTTCCATGACGAACGTGTTCTGAGATTCCGACCTCATAGGATTCTAGATGGATGACTGTGGCTCTATCTCCCGGCTGGTATCCCAACCGGCGGAACGGCTGGATGGAGGATTCCGTCCACGATTAGAACGACAAGGAGGAGCAGCACGACGAGCCAGTTGATACGGGACCTCGAAATCCGGCGCACCCCGGCGAATCCGAGTACCGAAGCGACGAGCACGACGACCCCGGCGACGGCTATCGTCATGCGCTGTCCGCCGTTGCCGACGACCATCGCCAGCACGGCGAGGAACCCACCGAGTATTCGGAGAGTCACCAGCACGAGGTCAGTTCCTTTATCGCCCACCGCGCCCGGTTCGGAGCGTTCTGTTATCAATTAATTGTCCGCTCTGGTCCCTCGGGGCCGGCGGCCGACGTCCGAACGGTTTTACTCGCCCGCCGAGAACCACCAACTGGCAGAGAGAGCTCGGCCACCGCGGCGGGCCGGCGCGGACTCGTCGCGCCGGCCCGCACGCGAGGAACGTCCCCCCACCGCCGGGCGGGCGACCGGGGCGACCCCGGGGCGGGAGACCGTCGGCTCTGGAACAGCAACGAGACCCCTCCACCCGACCGATGAGGTGCGGGAGGGACATCCCTCCTGCTCGCGAACCCCGCGCAGAAGGCAGCCGCCGAGAAAGCAACGGGGAGTTGACCAACCGAGGATCGTGCGGCGACCGACGCCGCCGACGGTGGAGAACGGATGGAACGGCGAATCCTCGCCGGTGCAAGTCCGCGCCACGCGGCACGCGCCGCACGGTAGCCCGGCAGGGGCGCGGACGCATAGCCGAATGCCGGGACGAACAGAAGGGGGCGTACTCCTCTCAGCCACTCACGTCGCGAGTGACGGCCACGAACCGGCGATCTTTGTCCCGTTTTGCGACGCGCGCTCTCGGGAGAACGACCGTTTCGAGCCCCCAGTCGCCGCCATCCGTCGGATACCGCCGACCGCCGACGAAACGCATAGCTGCAGGGCTCACCGACGACACCCGCATTATCCGTGTCCGGGGCCTATCGGACACCAGCGCGGCACGCCGGCCGCGGTCGCCGGTTCACCTGAGTGATTCACCAAATGGCTACCACCGGATCAACAGTCGACGTCGAACAGTTCCTGAAGAACCTCACCGCGTTGCGGTACCGCGAGGTCACGATGACAGTAGCGACCCTCGCCGTGCTCGCGGGTGCGGTCGTGTTCTTCCCCGGGATCGAGAACGTCACCCAGGGCATCCAGGCGGACGTCTCGCCCGTACTCCTCGTGCTCTTTCTCGGCGTCGCGGTCCTCGCGGGTGCGATCAAGGGGATGCTCGGGTTCGGTTACGCGCTGGTCGCGACCCCGATCTTCGCGAGCGTGGTCGACCCGACGCTCGCCGTGGTGGTGCTCGCGATCCCGCCGTGGATGATCAACGTCTTCCAGGTGGGTGAGACCGACACCGGCCTCGACTTCGTCCGCGAGGAGTGGGTGCTGATGGCGCTCGCGGTCGCCGGCGCGGTCGTCGGCGTGGTCGCCCTCAGCACCTACAGCGCCGGCCCGATCGTGCCGTTCGTCATCGCGCTGGTCATCCTCGGCTACGCGCTCTTCGAGATCTTCGGCGGGTTCCTCACGGTCGAGGAGGCCCACCACCCGGTCGGGCTCGGGACCGCCGGCGCGCTGGAGGGCTTTCTGCTCGCGGTCTCGAACCTCGGGCCGCTCCTGCCGGCGTACTACCACACCTTCGAGCGCGACACCGAACGCTACATCGGCGGGCTTTCGATGGTGCTCGGGGCGATCTTCACGGTCCGGATCCTCGTGATGGTGGCCGACGGGCTCATGACGCCCTACCGGCTCTGGCTCGGCTGTGCGATCGCGGTCGTCACCATCGTCGGCCTCCTCCTCGGCACCTACCTCCGACGGCTGGAGGTCGACGAGACCAAGTTCAACTGGTTCGTGGTCGCGCTGCTCGTGGTGATCGCGCTCAACATCCTCCGGAAGACGGTACCGGCGCTCTTCCTCTGATTCAGGGCCGGAGATAAGCGTAACCGGCTTCCTGAAGGCGAGCGAGTTCGCCAACGCCCGATGGGACCACCTCGACGCCGTCGATGAGGTCGTCCTCCCCGACCTCGGTCCCGGCGAAGGTGTTCCGACACTGCTTGAAGACGACGCCTCGTTCTTGGAGGGTTTCGACCGCCTCGCGCTGTGACGAGTCCGCGACGAGCAACCGGAGCCCGCCGCTGTTGGCGACCAGTGCGACCGCGTCCGTTTCGACCGTGGAGTCGTCGAGGAGGTTCGCGACGTTGTTCGTGACGCGTGCGTGGAGCTCGGGATCGTCGTTCGAGTGATGGAAGACGACGTTCACGACGGGGACGACGACCGCTATCGGTTCAAACCGTTCGATGCTGCGAGGGACGGATCCGGTGACGGACGGACCCGATGACAGGGACGGACCTGCTGATAGGGACGGACGACACGACTGCGACCGCACCCACAGCACCCGCCTACCCCGCACCTAGAAACCCGGGCACTTGCCTGCCCCGCACCCGGCCACACGGCCTGCACACCACAGTACTCACGTCTCGCAACCCCCGCGCCGTCGGTCGAATTCTTCCCCGAATCCTCCGTGGAAACGGCTGACACGGGTCGTCGAGAACGCACGAACCAGTCGCTCTTCGGCCCGTTTCTCCAGACGAAACCAAGGGGTTCGGCGTGCGTCGAGACCGACTACTTCGTGCGGAACGCGCGGTCGCCGGCGTCGCCCAGCCCGGGTACGATGAAGCCGTTCTCGTCGAGGTGGTCGTCGATGCTCACCGTCAGGAGGTCGGCCTCGGGGTAGGCTTCCCCCACTCGGAGGAGGCCGGGCGGCGCGCTGACCGCCGAGAGCACGATGAGGCGCTCGGGGTCGGCGTCGGAGAGGACGTGGTCGAGCACCGTACACATCGTCGAACCGGTGGCGAGCATCGGGTCGGCGACGATCACGGTGTCCTTCTCGGTGATCTCGGGGAGCTTGGTGTAGTCGATGGTGATCGGGAACTCGCCCTCGTCGTTCATTCCTGCACTTTCGTCGCGGCCAGCACTGATGACGCCCTGTTTCGCCCGCGGGAACGCCTTCAGCAGGCCCTCGACGAACGGCGTCGCCGCCCGGAGGACGTTGATGATCACGACGTCGTCGAGCCCTTTCACCCGCTCGCCGGTGGTCTCCTCCAGCGGCGTGGTGATCGAGACGTACTCGGTCTCCATCGCGCCGTCGATGACCTCGTAGCCACAGATACGACCGAGTTTCACGAGCCCCTTCCGAAAGGCGACCTGTTCGGTTTCGACGCTTCGGAGGCGCGAGAGCGTGTCGCGCGCGAGCGCGTGCGTGATGAGCGAGGCGGAGTCGCGTTCGACGATGGGCATGAATTGATGCGCCATCCGAGCGCGTATAAGTTCACCCGTCCGGCGCGCCTTCGGGATGGGTTACCGGAGCACCGCGAGGTAGGTCACGAGCGCGAGCAGGAGGGTGGCGAAACCGACGGTGAGCCACGAGAAGGCGAGGCTGCCGACGAGCGAGAGCCCCCGGACTACGAGGGTCGAAAAGACCGCCGAGAGCACGAGGTCGATCGCGATGAGTACTCGAATGTCGCCGTCGGTGGCCATCGTTCGGGTTCGTGACCCCGCGGACTTAGCTCTGTTCCGCTCCTGTCGATACTCGGCGACACGGACGTCCGGACCGATCCTGCCCGTCCTCGAAAATCGGCTGCAGTTCCGTCTCATGCCCCGGTGACGAGCGCCAACAGCCAATAGAGACCGAAGCCGACGACGCCGGCCCCGACGAGCGAGACGAGCCACGCGACGACGGTGAAGCCGATCTTCCGCATCGAGGTGCCCGCCGACCCCGCCGCGAGGCCGCTCCCGATCACGCTCGAGATGATGATGTTGTTGAACGAGATCGGGATCCCGAGCGCGATGGCGACCTGGGCGATGATGAACCCCGGGATCAGCGCGGCGATCGATCGCCGGACGCCGAGCTGTGAGTACTCTCGGGCGACCGCTTGGAGCAGTCGCGGCGACCCCATCCACGCCCCGAGCAGGATGCCGACCGCACCGAGGCCGAGCAGCAGGACCGCGGGCGTCCCCATCGAGTCGAACAGCGGTTCGATCGGACCCGTCGCGAGCCCGACCTGGCTCCCGCCGCTCGAGAACGCCACGACCGCCCCGAGACCGATCAGAAAGCCCCGGATGCCGGCGTCGACGGAGGCCTGCATTCGACGACGGAGGGCGAGGAAGACGACCGCGCCGAACACGAGGCTCACGACCACGCTGACGACGTCGTAGCCCCCGACGAGCTCCGGGCCGCTCCCCACACGCCGCGAGACGAACCCCGCGAGGGTGCCCTGGCCTTCGGGACCCGGGAAGACCGCCAGCCGGACGTTGGCGAGGATCGCCCCGACGAGGCCCGCGAGCGCCGGGACGCCGACCTCCTCGGGGATGTCGTCCCGTCGGAGGAGGGTCGCGGTGCCGTAGGCGATCGTAGCCGAGACGAACGGCACCGCGATCCAGAACGACGCCAGCCGCGTGTAGGTGTCGAACGCCGGGGCACCGCCGAGGCTCAGCCCCGCCCCGACGACCGCGCCGGTGGTGGCGAACGCCGCCGGGATCGGATAGCCCGTCCTCACCCCGACCGCGATGAACGCCGCCGCCGTCAACAGCGCCGCGGCGGCCGCGAGCGGCGTGATCGAGACGCCGTCGATGAGGTCCTGGCCGACCGTTTGCGAGATGCTGCCACCCTGGGCGACCGCGCCGAGCGCCGCGAACACGCCGATGAAGAAGGCCGCGCGCATCGTCGGGAGCGCGTTCGCCCCCACCGCCGGCGCGAACGGCGGCGAGTTCGAGGACGCGCCGAGCGCCCACGCCATCCCGAAGCTCGCGAGCACCGCCACCCCGACCACGACCAGCGACGTCGAACTCTGTAATACTATGCCGACGGTCATCCCGGGCTCCCGCGCCGTGCGCGTCCCGTATCGCCCGGCGGGTCACGTTTCGCACCGACGACCGGTCGTCGAAATATCATGTACTACTCGGTACACCCGAGAGCGAAAACCCTTGTCGGTCGGCTGAACGGTGTCCACGAACGCAAAAAGCCTATGAGCGCGAGACCGAAGATAGGACCATGAGCCGAACGGATTCGGTCGCCACGCCCGACCTCGAGTTCGGCCCCGACGGGCTCCTCACGGTGGTCGCTCAGGACGCCGAGACACGCGAGGTCCTGATGGTGGCCCACGCCTCCGCGGACGCGATCGAGCGCACCCGCGAGACGGGGCTGGGTCACTACTACTCGCGTTCGCGCGACGAGCTCTGGCAGAAGGGTCAGTCGAGCGGCCACGTCCAGCGTATCGAGGAGGTTCGCGTCGATTGCGACGGCGACGCCGTGCTCTACCTCGTGGACCAGGCGGGCGGGGCGTGCCACACCGGCTTCGAGAGCTGCTTCTATCGCACGCTCGACGGTGAGGTGGTCGGCGAACGCGTCTTCGACCCCGACGCCGTCTATGAGTGAGACGACCCACCGCGACCCGACGGCGACCCTAGCGACCGCCCACGAGGCGTACGACGCGGCCGTCGAACGGGTCGCCGACCACGGCGAGGCCGACCTCCGGGCGGTCGCCGACGCCTACGACCGCGCGACGACGTTGCTCGACAAGTACGAGGACCGCGCCACGGGGACCGGCGACTTCGAGGGGTTCATCGAGTTCCGGGAGTCGTTCGACTCGCTCGTCGACGGTCTCGACGACGACCTCCCGCGCCGCGGGGCGTTCGAGACCGCGAACGAACGTTTCGACAAGCGACGGCTCTCGACGAGCGACTTCGCCGCCGCCCGTGACGCGCTCGCGCCGGTCGAGGAGCTCGTGGGCGTGCTCGACGACCGCGACGCCGAACGCGAGCGCTACCGCGAGGCGCGACGGCGGGTGGCGAACCGACGCGAGGAGGTCGAACGTAAGGTCGCGGACCTCGAACGGCTCTCCGACCTCGCCGCGGTCGACCTCGACGCGCCGACCAGCGACCTCCGCGAGCCGATCGAGGCCTACAACGAGCGCGTTCGCGAGGCCTTCGACGCGTTTCGACACGAAGCGAGCGCCCGCCAGCTACTCGAATTCGTCGGCACGACCCGTCACTACCCGCTGGTGTCGTTCCAGCCGCCCCCGACCGACCTCCGGCGCTACGTCGAATCGAGCCCCGTCGGGGCCGAACCGCTCGCCACCCTCGTCGAGTACGCTGACTACTCGGCCTCGAAGCTCGACCACTACGTCGAGAACCCGGACGAGTTCAGACGCCACGTCGTCGTCAACCGGAGCTATCTCGACGGCCTCGACGCCGAGCCGCTCACGGTGTCGTGGCCGCCGCCGACCGCCGGGGTGCTCCGCTACCGGCTCCGCGAACTGGTCGCCGTCGTGGGTCGGTTCGGGCCGGAATCGACGGTCGCACGGCTCCGCTCGCTCCGTGAGACCACCGAAACGGACCGCTACGACCGGCTTCGACGCGCCGCCGTCGCACGCGAGAGCCTCACGCAGGCCGAACGAACCCGACTCGCCGAGGGCACGGTCGAAAGCGACCTGGAGGCCGCCCGCGCCGAACGCGACCGGCTCGACGAGGCGCTCGCGGCGCATCCCGGCCCCTGATTCAACACTTCGTCGTCGCGGTTTCGAGCGCCTCCCGGACGTCCGTCGCGAGGTGTTCGGCCCGGTCGTTCTCGCGCGCCTCGGCGTAGATCCGTATCTTCGGTTCGGTCCCGCTCTCGCGAACCAGCACCCACGCGTCCCCGAAGTTCAGCCGGTAGCCGTCGGTGGCGTCGAGCTCGCCCGGGCTCGCGTCGGCGTACGTCGCCGCCGCGTCGAGCAGGGTCTCGCGCTCCGCGTCGCCGTCGTACTCGACCGCGGTCCGACGGTTGTGGTAGCCGCCGACGTCGGCGATCACCGCGCTCGCGGGGCGCTCGGCGACGAGTTCGAGGAACCGTGCGGCGGTGTACGCGCCGTCGCGCGCCAGCCGGTACTCCGGGAACAGCACGCCGCCGTTGCCCTCGCCCGCGACGGGAACCGAGACGCCCTGGTGCTGGAGGTCGCGGATCCGCGAGACGATCCGGGTGCTCCCGACGGGCGTGAGTTCGAGGCCGGCATCGACGCGGTCGGCGACGTCCACGAGCCGCTGGGAGACCGTCACCGCCGAGACGGTCCTGTCGCCGGGGCTGAGCGCACCCGCCGCGAGCGCCGCGAGGCTCGCGTCGCCGGTGATGGCCGCGCCGTGTTCGTCGACGAACACCGCACGGTCGGCGTCGCCGTCGTGGGCGACCCCGACGTCGGCGTCCGTGGCGCGTACCAGCCGTTTCAGGTCCCCGAGGCTGTCGGGGACCGGTTCGGGGTCCCGACCCGGAAACGACCCGTCGGGCTGGGCGTTGACGGTGACGACCCGACAGCCGAGTTCGCGGAAGATCCCCGGGCTCGTGAGCGCGCCCGCCCCGTGGCCGGGGTCGAGCGCCACCGTCAGGTCCGCCGCCGCGATCCGCTCGCGTGCCACGGCATCCACGACCGAGTCGACGTAGCGCCGCCGCGCGCCCTCGACCTGTCGCGAGTCGCCGGTCTCGTTCCACGGGGCGCGGTCGAACTCCTCGGCCGCCAGTACGTCCTCGACGCGTTCGAGGCGCTCGATCGGGAACTCGACCCCGTCGGGGCCGACGAGCTTGATCCCGTTGTCCGTCGGCGGGTTGTGCGAGGCGGTGATCACCACCGCCGGCACCCCCTCCGCCTCGGCGTAACACTGGACGGCGGGGGTGGGCAACGCGCCCAACCGGTCGACGTCACAGCCGACGCTCACCAGCCCGCTCGCGACCGCGTCCGCGAGCATCGGCCCGCTCGCGCGTGTGTCCCGACCGAGCGCCACCCGTCCCCCGCCGACGACCGTGCCGACCGCCATCGCGACTCGAAGGCTGAACTCCGGCGTCACCTCCTCGTTCGCGGTCCCTCGAATCCCGCTCGACCCGAACAGTCTCATTCGAGTGGGGGTGTGAAGCCGACCACCAAATTCCTTCCGCCCCACCTTTTTACTGCGGGGGGTCGCCTCCGGCGACCCCCGCTTGCAAAAAGGTGGATCAAAAACTCCCGCTCGCAAACCGCGCTCGCTCCGCTCGCGCGGACACCTCCGCGACCGCTTCCGCAGAAGCCCTCGCTCACCCCTTCGGGGTTCGTTCGCCCTTCATCCACCAGGCTCCACAACCAGTACTGCCACCACAAACCGCTCCGCGACCGCCAACCGCGGACCGCTCCGCGGCTGCCGCACCGCCGCCACCCACACCGCTACCGGGTGCGGCGACCGCACTCCCGCCGCTGGATTCCGAGCCACGAATTGCACCGGGCGAGCGCGTCAAGTGCCTCCAACCCCTTCCACACACAATGAGTGATACCCAGTCGGGCCCGCTCCAGCCGGACCGTCCCGGCGCGGACCGCCCGTTCCGCGTCGAGGCCCCCTTCGACCCCGCGGGCGACCAGCCCGAAGCCATCGAGAAGCTCGCCGATGGATTCCTCGACGGCATGGACGCCCAGACCCTCCTCGGGGTCACGGGCTCGGGCAAGACGAACACCGTCTCGTGGGTCATCGAGGAGATCCAGAAACCCACCCTCGTCATCGCCCACAACAAGACCCTCGCCGCACAGCTCTACGACGAGTTTCGAAACCTCTTCCCCGACAACGCCGTCGAGTACTTCGTCTCCTACTACGACTACTACCAGCCCGAAGCCTACGTCGAGGCCAGCGACACCTACATCGACAAGGACGCCTCGATCAACGACGAGATCGACCGCCTCCGCCACTCCGCGACGCGCTCGCTCCTGACCCGCGACGACGTCATCGTGGTCGCCTCGGTTTCGGCCATCTACGGCCTCGGTGACCCGCGGAACTACATCGACATGAGCCTCGAACTCGACGTCGGGGACACCATCGACCGCGACGACCTCCTGAAACGCCTCGTTGACCTGAACTACGAGCGCAACGACGTCGACTTCACCCAGGGGACCTTCCGCGTGCGCGGCGACACCGTCGAGATCTTCCCGATGTACGGCCGCTTTGCCGTCCGCGTCGAGTTCTGGGGCGACGAGATCGACCGCCTCTCGAAGCTCGATCCCTTGGAGGGGGAGGTCAAGAGCGACGAACCCGCCGTGTTGATCCACCCCGCGGAACACTACTCGATCCCCGAGAACACCCTCGACACCGCGATCAACGAGATCGAGGGCCTGATGGAGGAACGCGTCTCGTACTTCGAGCGCAACAACGACCTCGTGGCGGCCCAGCGCATCGAGGAACGCACCACCTTCGACCTCGAGATGCTCCGCGAGACGGGCTACTGCTCCGGCATCGAGAACTACTCCGTCCACCTCTCGGACCGCGAACCAGGCGACGCGCCCGCCACGCTCCTCGATTACTTCCCCGACGACTTTCTCACGGTCATCGACGAGTCCCACCAGACGGTGCCCCAGATCCGCGGCCAGTTCGGCGGCGACAAGTCCCGCAAGGACTCGCTGGTCGGGAACGGCTTCCGACTCCCGACTGCCTACGACAACCGCCCGCTCCGCTATCCCGAGTTCGCCGAACGCACGGGTCAAACCCTCTTCGTCAGCGCGACGCCGAGCGACTACGAACACGAGCACTCCGAGCAGATCGTCGAACAGATCGTCCGCCCGACCCACCTCGTCGACCCCGAGGTCTCCATCTCGTCGGTCGAGGGACAGATCGACGACCTCCTCGAACGCATCAACGACCGCACCGCACGGGACGAGCGCGTGCTGGTGACGACCCTCACCAAACGGATGGCCGAGGACCTCACCGAGTACCTCGAGGAGGCCGGCGTCGCCGTCGAGTACATGCACGACGAGACGGACACCCTCGAACGCCACGAACTCGTCCGCGGACTCCGCCTCGGCGAGTTCGACGTGCTCGTCGGGATCAACCTCCTCCGGGAGGGCCTCGACATCCCCGAGGTCTCCCTCGTCGCGATCCTCGACGCCGACCAGGAGGGCTTCCTACGCTCCGAGACCACCCTCGTCCAGACGATGGGTCGCGCCGCACGGAACGTCAACGGCGAGGTCGTCCTCTACGCCGACGACGTCACCGACTCGATGCGCTCGGCGATCGACGAGACCCAGCGCCGCCGCGAGATCCAGACCGAGTTCAACGAGGAACACGGTTTCGAGCCCCGAACCATCGAGAAGGAGGTCAGCGAGACCAACCTCCCGGGCTCGGAGACCGACACCGCCCGCACGACGGACCTCGAACCCGACTCGACGGACGAGGCCCGCGAACTCGTCACCGACCTCGAAGACCGGATGGACGAGGCCGCCGGCAACCTCGAGTTCGAGCTCGCCGCCGACATCCGCGATCGGATCCGGAAACTCCGGGTGGAGTTCGACCTCGCGGGCGAGGACGGTGTGCCGCCGGAAGAGGGCATTCCCCCGGAAGCCGAGTTCTGACCGTCGGATCGGGTATCTGGGCTCTCACTCGCCGTCCGCTCCGTTCACGTTATTCGAGACCCACGGAGACCACAGCGCCGAACTCACCGCGAGCACGACTAAGAACGTCCCGAGCGAAAGGGATCGCTCGACCGTGGCGACGAACCCACCCAGAACGGCCATGCTCGATACCAGTGGAATCGCATCTCCCGTAGCGTGTTCCGTCTCAGTATCCGATAGATGATCCCGAGCGCACCGCCCACGGCGAAGACACTGAACAGAATCAAAATCGTGTGTCCGGGCCTCTACGGCGCGCCACCAGCTGGCATGACCCGATCTTCCCGTCGGTTCACATCGATCTTCTACCGCTTCTCTTCACGTACGGGTCACGTATTCCCCGCTCCGTCGGGGTTCCCGCTCTTGTCCTTGTCGACCTTCCCCTCACCGGGGCCGACCTCGCCGTCGCCGTCGAAGCCCGAATCGAGGAGCTCGTCGCTCGGCGTGGTGCCCTTGTCGTCGACGTAGACGTCGGCGTGACCCTTCTCCATCCGGATGCCGTGCCAGTCGATGCCCCACTCGGTGAGTCGCGCGACGGTCTCCTGGGCGGCCTCCCACGGTCGGGCGGTCCAGATGATGATGGTGTTGCCCTTCCGGTACTGGTAGTTGACCCACTCGACCATCTCCTCGTTGGGGTCCTCGGCCTCCTCGGTGATGTAGCCCTCCTCACCTGCGGTCAGGGTCTTATCGAAGTCCACCGCGATACGGGTGTGGTCGCCGTCGAACGGCTCCTCGCCGTCGGTCATCACGCCCTCGGATTCCCCGTCGGACCCGCCATCGGATTCGTCGCTCATCGGTTCGACCTCGCCGCCCAGCGGGTTATACCCTCGGCTGTCGGGAGAACATCCGGACGTGCTACAGCCGTCCGCGGATCGTCTCGGCGGTCTTCGCGCCGACGCCTGATACGGTCTGGAGTTCGTCCGGCGAGGCCCCGCGCACGCCGTCGACGCTCCCGAACCGCCGGAGGAGGCGTCGCCGGGTCTGTGGCCCGACCCCGGGAACGTCGTCGAGCACCGTCTTCACCTCGTCGCGGAGGCTCTGGTGGTACTGGACCGCGAACCGGTGGGACTCGTCACGGACCCGCTGGAGCAGGCGGCGCTCGGGCGCGTCGGACGGCCACGAGAAGCTCCGGTCCGGCGTGATGACCCGCTCTTCGGCCTTCGCGAGCGCGATGACGGGGACGTTCCAGCCCACCTCGTCGAGCGCGTCGCGAGCGGCGTTCAACTGCCCCTCGCCGCCGTCGATCAGGAGTAGGTCGGGGTTCGGGCGGTCGTCCTCCGCGTGCCCGCTGGCACGTTCGACCGCTCGGCGCGCCCGCCACGCGACGAGGCTCCGCATGTTGGCGTAGTCGTCGTTCTCGTCGTCGAGCTTCTTCCGGCGGTAGTCGGACTTCTCGGGGCTCCCGTTCACGAAGGTGACGTCGCTGCCCACCACCGCCCGACCGTGGGCGTGGCTCACGTCGAAGCCCTCGATCCGGTTCGCGCGCTCGATACCGAGCGCGTCGGCGAGCGCCGCGGTGCCGTCGGGCTGGCCACGTCCCCGTCGGGCGTTCTTCAGCGCCAGCTCGACGAGGGTGGCCTCCCGTCCCGCGCCCGGGACTCTCACCGAGACCCCCTCGGTGTCGAGCCACGCGTCGAGTTCGTCGTCGACGAACGGTTCGGGGAGGAGCAACGCGTCCGGGAGCGCCCGCTCGGCGTAGTACTGGACGACGAACGCCGCGAGCACGCTTCCGACGCCCTCCTCGTCGTCGTCGGGCACGGAGAGGGTGTGCTGGTCGCGCTCGACGAGCTGGCCGCGTTCGCTGTGGAGCCGCGCGACGGTGGCGCGCTCGCCCTCCACGACGACACCCAGGACGTCGACCTCCTGCTCCGGCGACTGGGAGGCCACCGCCTCGCCGGCCCCCTCGTGGAACGACTCGACCACTTCGAGTTTGTCCCGGAGGTTCGCGGCGCGCTCGAAGTTCCTCGTCTCCGTGGCTTCCTCCATCCCGCGCCGGAGCGGGTCGGCGAGCACGCCCGTGCTCCCCTCGAAGAACTGGGTCACGGTCTCGACGTCCGCGAGATACGCTTCCTCGCCGATCTCGCCGGTACACGGCGCGGTACACAGCCCGATGTCGTGGTCGAGACACGGGCGGTCACGACCCGCGAACTTGTACTCCGAACAGCCCCGCAGCCCGTAGGTCTCCCGCAGCGCCTTCACCACCACCTCGACCCGGCCGCGCTCGGTGTAGGGGCCGAAGGCGGTCGCGCCGGGGTCGGGGTCCCGGGTGATCTCGATCCGGGGGAACTCGTGGTCGGTGAGCTGGACGAGGGGATAGGATTTGTCGTCCTTCAGCCGGACGTTGTAGCGCGGCCCGTGGCGCTTGATGAGGTTGGCTTCCAGTAAGAGCGCCTGGGTCTCGGTGTCGGTGACCGCGACCTCGACCTCGTCGGCACGTCCGACCATTTTCGCGATCCGGTGGCTCCGCGGGTCGGCGTACGACCGGACCCGGCTCGCGAGGTCGACGGCCTTCCCGACGTAGAGGGTGGTTCCGTTCTCGCGGAACTGGTAGACGCCCGGTTCGCGCGGGAGGTCGCCGGCGCGCTCGCGGACGCTCTCGATATCCATCGGTCGAAAACAGGCGTGCGGGGCGCTTCAGTCTGACGCGTTCTCCTCGCGCCGGGCGGCTTCGGGGCCGTGGCCGTCGAGGCTGATGATGTTCTCGCGTCCGATCGAGAGCTTCTGGATGCTCCCGTCGTCGTTCATCGTCGAGAGGAGTCGGCTGACCTTCGCCTTCGACCACTCGGTCTCCTCGACGATCCGGGTCTGTTTCATCCGCCCGCCGTGGCTCCGGAGCAACGCCAGCACGCGGTCGGCGTCGGTCAGCGGCTCCGGCGGCTCGGGGGATGCCTCGGGCTCCGGCGACGGCTCCTCGGTCGTCTCGGGCGGCGGGTTGGGGTCGGTGTCCTCGTCCGTGGCCCGCCACCGCGCGAACACCTCCCGCCAGCCGCGCCGGAGCAGTACGACCCCCCCGACGACCAGCCCGATGACGACGAGCGCGGCGACGGCGAGCCAGAGCGGCGTGAGGTCGCTCGTCGGGTTCGTCCCGAGGGTCCGTTCGGTGCTGTCGCTCAGCCCGTCACCGTCGCTGTCGGCACGGGTCGGGTCGGTCCCGCGCTGGATCTCGACTCCGTCGCGGATCCCGTCGCCGTCGCTGTCGGGGTTCTGTGGGTCCGAGCCGTACTTGTTCACCTCCTCGCCGTCGAGGAGGGTGTCGGCGTCCATGTCGCGGTTCGAGACGTTGTAGCCAGCCTCGACCTCCCGGGTGTTCGTGAGCCCGTCGCGGTCGAAGTCACCGCCGCGTCGGAGAACGGTCACCGGGATCCGCTCGCGGTCGAGCACCGTCGTGTTGCTCCGGATCGACCGGTTCCTGACCTCGACGACGAGGGTCTGCCGGCCCGTGACGTTGGCCGGCCAGGTGACGTTGGCGAAGTCGACGGTGTCGTTCGTGCCGCTCGAAAGCGCCAGCGACTCGCACTCGTCGACGAGCGCCCGGTTCGGCCTACCCGGTCGTTGTGACTGGAGGCAGACCCCGTAGTTGCCGTTCCCGGTGCCGGCCGAACGGTCCGCGACCGTCACGCTCGCGTTGATGGATTCGTCGACCCAGAGATACGTCGACCCGTTGGGGGTCTCGGGGGTGTCGATGACGCCGCCGCCGGTTATCGTCACGTCCTCGACCCCGGTGCGCGCCGGCTGCGCACCGACGGGGACGACGGCAATGACGGCGCTCACGAGCACCACCGCACAGAGCAGCCCCGCCACGACGCGCGCGCGCTCGCTCATCCTCGCTTACGTTCGACACCCATCCGGTATTACGCTGTCGGTGGCGGATACGCGGCTCCACACCAGCGTCGACCGGGGCGTAAGCGCCGGTCGCGTCGCGCACCGTGAGCGCGAAGCCTCCGGCTCAGGGGTCGAGAACGAAAGAAACGGTCGCGATACGCGACCGATTGCCGCGCGATTGGTTGTTCGAGAGGGTTGGGGACCTACGTTAGGCCGCCATCGTCGTGTTGGTACCGTTCATCATCATGGAAGTGTCTTCCATGCTGGTACCCATCTCGGTGCCCATTTCGGTCTCTTCCATACCGGTCTCCATGGAGGTGTCTTCCATCATCTCGGTCTCCTCCATGCCGGTACCCATTTCAGTCTCCTCCATGCCAGTGCCCATCTCGGTCTCTTCCATGCCAGTGCCCATCTCGGTCTCTTCCATACCGGTGGCCATCTCGGTCTCCTCGCCACCGCTCGTGCCCGCTGCCTCAGTACCGTTCTCACCGCCGCCGCCACCGCCGCCAGAACAGCCGGCGAAGACGAGCATTGTCGCAACGAGACCAACAGCCAACACGCGCTTTGGGTTCGATTTCAGCGCGTCGATCATTTTGTGTATCATGCTTTCTGCGTTCTTCACTCATAACCGGGTATCATATAAATAGTCCCATCCGTTCCGCACTGTTGCGGACTGTTACGACGCCCGAAGCCGCGTTTTACGTCGGTTTCCGTGAAACAGTCCCGAAACCGTCTGACGTATGACCGACGAAGGTCGTCCCTGTGATGCCCCCTCGTTCGTGGTCGCCCCGAGGGCCCGGTGTCGTGCCGGTCGGCGGCGTCGGCTATCGGTTCCGACGGGACGATGAAAAAGTTCATAGCGACCGACGGAAATCGAACGCACATGACGGCCATCGAACTCGATGGAGTGACGAAGCGCTACGGCGGCGGGCTGGGCCGCGGTGGCGGGTCGGTCGAGGCGCTCTCGGACCTCGACCTCCGGGTTCGTGAGGGCGAGATCTACGGCTTCCTCGGGCCGAACGGCGCGGGGAAGTCGACCACGATCGACGTTTTACTGGATTTCACGCGCCCGACGGCGGGCACCGCGCGCGTACTGGGTCACGACGCCCAGGAAGAAACCCTCGCGGTCAAGGAGCGCATCGGCGTGCTGCCCGACGGGTTCCAGACCTACAACCGCCTCACGGGTCGCCAGCACCTCGAGTTCGCGATCGACTCGAAGAACGGCGACGAACGCCCCGAAGCGGTCGCCGAACGCGTCGGCATCCCGGACGCCATCGACCGCAAGGCGGGCGGCTACTCGAAGGGGATGACCCAGCGCCTCGTGCTCGGAATGGCGCTGGTTGGCGAGCCCGACCTCCTGATCCTCGACGAGCCCTCGACGGGGCTCGACCCGACGGGCGCACGCGAGATGCGCGAGATCATCGAGGCCGAGCGCGACCGCGGTGCGACGGTGTTCTTCTCGAGCCACATCCTCGGCCAGGTCGATTCGGTCTGCGACCGGGTGGGGATCCTCCGGAACGGCGAACTCGTCGCCGAGGACTCGATCGAGGGGCTCCGCGAGGCCACCGACACCGACGCGACGCTCGTCGTCGAGGTCGACCGGGTCCCCGACGGCGTGCTCGACGAGGTGCAGTCGCTGTCGGCGGTCTCCGATGCCCGTGCCGAGGGGACCACGATCACGGTCTCGTGTGAGGACACGGCGAAGACGCAGGTCCTCGGGACGATCGAGGATAGCGGTGCGACGGTCGAGGACTTCACCACCGAGGACGCCTCGCTCGAAGACCTCTTCGTCGCCTACACCGAGGACGGGGGGCCGAACTCGCGACGATCCACCGCCCCCGACGGGACGGAGGTCCGACAGTGAGTTCGCTCACCGTCGCGAAGAAGGAGTTCCAGGACGCGATCCGGTCGCGGTGGCTGATCGGGCTCACGGTGTTGTTCGTGCTGTTCGCGGGCGGGTTCACCCTCGCGCTCCCCTCGCTCCTCGGCCTGCTGGTCGGACCGACCGTCGACACCGCGACGACGAACGTGCTGTTGACCGCCATGGGCGGGTCCACCACGCTCTTGATCCCGCTGATCGGGCTCGTGGTGGGCTACAAATCGATCGTGGGCGAGCGCGACTCCGGGAGCCTCAAACTCCTGTTGGGGCTGCCACACACCCGCCGGGACGTGGTAATCGGTAAACTCGTCGGGCGCTCCGCGGTGGTGGCCGTCTCGACGCTCATCGGGTTCGTGGTGGCCGCAGTCGTAGGTGTGGCGGTTTACTCGTCGTTCGCGGTCGGGACGTTCCTGACCTACACCGTCCTCGCGGTGGTCCTCGGGGTCGTCTTCATCGCGATCGCGACCGGGTTCTCGGCGGGCGTGCGTTCGACGACGTGGGCCCTTCTCGGAGCGGGCGGTCTCTACCTCCTGTTTCAGTTCGTCTGGGGATTCGTCCCGGTTATCGTGCGCTACGTGATCAACGGCTTCTCGCTCCCGAGCCTCGCCCAGACCCCGAACTGGCAGCTGTTCTTCTCGTTGCTCAACCCCCAGACCGCGTTCAACTCCGCCGCGGCGGCGGTGATACCCTCACTCAACGGCATCGCTGCCGCCCTCGACAGCCCGCCGATCTACCTCCAGAACTGGGTCGGGTTCGTGATCCTCGCGGCGTGGATCGTCGTTCCGGTGGCCCTCGGCTACCTCCGGTTCAACGGCACGGACCTCTAAGCCACGGACTCAGACCGGTTCGATACCGTACTCGTCGAGGAGGTCGACGAACTCGGACTCGGTGAGTTCCGGGACGTCCTCCGCCGCCGCGTCGTCGCGTTTGGTCTGTCCCGGCTCGTCGCCGACCACGAGATAATCGGTGTTGCCGGAGACGCTTCCCGTGCTGTTCGCACCGTGGCGCTCGACGAGCCCTTCGGCCTCCTCGCGCGTCGAATCCGAGAGCGCCCCGGTGAACACGAAGGTCAACCCGCCGAGTTCGTCGCCGCCGGATTCGGTCTCCTCCGTTTCGGGCTCGACACCGCGCTCGCGAAGCCCCGCGATCGTCTCCCGGTTGCGTTCGCTCCCGAAGAACTCGTGGATCTCGTTCGCGACCCGTGGCCCGATATCGGGGACCTCCTGCAGGTCGTCCTCGCTCGCGTCCATCACGCTGTCGAGGTCGCCGAACGTCCGGGCGAGCGCCGTCGCGGTCGTCGAACCCACCGCCGGCACGCCGAGTGCGGTGATGAACACCGAGAGCGGGGGCGTCTTCGAGGCGTCGAGCTCGGCACGGAGGTTCTCGGCGCTCTTCTCGCCCCAGCCGTCGAGCGCAGCCAGATCGGCGGTTCTGAGGTCGTAGAGGTCGGGTATCGACTCGACGAGCCCGACGTCGAGGAGCTGTTCGATCCGCTCCTCGCCGAGGCCCTCGATGTCGAGCCCGCCGCGGCTGGCGTAGTGTTCGATCGCGCGCTGAAGCTGGGCGGGACAGGATATCCCGCCCGTACAGAACGCGAGCGGGCCGTCGCGTTCGATCGCGCTCTCACACTGGGGGCATCGGTCCGGGAACGCGAAGGTGCCCTCGCCGCCGTCCTCGACCACCTCGACCACGTAGGGGATGACGTCGCCCGCGCGTTTGAGTCGCACCCGGTCCCCCACGTTCGCGCCGAGCGCTTCGAGTTCGCCGGGGTTGTGGAGCGTGGCGCGCGAGACCTCGACGCCGCCGACCTCGACGGGGTCGAGCAGCGCGACCGGCGTCACGCGGCCCGTCCGCCCGACCTGGACCGTGATGTCCGTGACCGTCGTCACCTCGGTCCGGGCGGGGAACTTGTAGCCGTAGGCCCAGCGGGGTGCCCGTGAGGTCGACCCCAGCCGTTCGCAGGCCGCGAGGTCGTCGACCTTGAAGACGGTGCCGTCGATCTCGTAGTTCAGGTCCTCGCGGTCCTCGCCGAGCCGGTCGCGGTACGCGATGGCGTCCTCGATGTCCGAGACGACCTCGATCCGGTCGTTGAGCGGCAGCCCCCACTCCCGGAGGCGCTCGTACTGGGTCTCGTGGGTCTCGAACTCGTGAGAGGAATCGAGGACCCCGAAGACGAAGCAGGCGAGCGGCCGTTCGGCCGTAATGGATGGATCGAGCTGTCGGAGGGTGCCCGCGGCCGCGTTCCGGGGGTTCGCGAACGGCTCCTCGTCGCGCTCGACGCGCTCGCGGTTGTAGTCGGCGAAGGCGTCGCGCGGCATGTAGACCTCGCCGCGCACCACGAGGTAGTCGGGATACTCGCCCCGTAGCCGCTGTGGGACCGCCCGGATGGTGCGCACGTTCTGGGTGACGTCGTCGCCCTCGTAGCCGTCGCCGCGGGTCGCGGCGCGTTCGTACCGTCCGTTCTCGTAGACCACCTCGACCGACAGCCCGTCGAACTTCGGCTCGCAGACGTACTCGACCTCGATCCCGCCGTCGCCCTCGAAATCCGTCAGCGACTGCTGGCCCTCGGTGTCGCTCTCGGCTCCACCTTCGCCGCCGAGGCCGCGCCGTACCCGCTCGTCGAACGCCCGGACGTCCACGGCCTCGCCGCTCGAATCGATCGAGCGCATCGGCGCGACGTGCTCGACGGTTTCGAGTTCGTCGAGCGGCTCGCCCCCGACGCGTTGGGTGGGGCTGTCGGGGTCGGTGAGGTCGAAAGCGTCCTCCAGATCCTGCAGCCGGGAGAACAGCGTGTCGTAGGTCCGGTCCGGTATCGCCGGGTCGTTCTCGGCGTAATACTGGTAGTCGTGATGGCGGATCGCCTCGCGGAGCCGTTCGACCTGCTCGCGGGCGCGCTCCTCGTCGAGGCTGTCGACGTCCTCGAACTCCGTGGACGGGTCGCGGAGGTAGGGGTTCTCGGTCCCGTCTGCGGCGTCGGCGGTCATTACCGCGGCTACTCCTGGGGTCCGCTTAGGCGGTTCGTCTCGGGTCGGTCGCGATGGCGGTCCATCGCGGTATCGAACGTTCGGGTGGCGGGAGCCCGGCAAGATGAGACGACAACGACGGGGCTTATGTGAGCCCCGAACCGATGCCCGGGCATGAGCGACGACGAGTTTCTGCTCTTGAATCCCGGCCCGGTACCCGTCACCGAGGCAGTCCGGGAGTCGATGGACGCGCCGATGGTCTCACACCGCTCGGCCGACTTCGAGGACGTCTACGTCCGCGCCCAGTCGGGTGTCGAGTACGTCTTCGAACACTCGACACCCGACGGCAGCGCGAGCGACGTGACGGGGACTGGTTTGATCCTCAACGGCACCGCGAGCCTCGGGATGGAGGCGGCGGTCTCGAACCTCGTCGACCCCGAGGACGAGGTCGTGGCGCTCGTCAACGGCAAGTTCGGGCGGCGCTTCGCCCGGATCGCCGAGCGCTACGCCGACACCACCCGGATCGAGGCCGAGTGGGGGGGCTGTTTCGACCTCGACGCGGTCGAGGAGGCCGTCACCGACGACACCGCGCTGGTGACGATGGTCCACAACGAGACGAGTACTGGAATCCTGAACCCCGTCGAAGCGGTCGGGGAGGTCGCCACCGAAAACGACGCCCGGTTCGTGGTCGACGGCGTGACCTCGGTCGGCGGCGACGTCTTCCGACCCGACGAGTGGAACGTCGATATCGCGGTCACCGACGCGCAGAAAGCGCTCGCGGCCCCGCCCGGCCTCAGCGCGGTCTACGTCTCGGAGGGGATCGAGGACCACCTCGACGGCGAGCGCGGGCCGTTCTACGCCGACCTGCCGCGCCACCTCTCGAAGGCCGAGGACGACCAGACACCGTTCACGAGCGCCGTCCCGCTCTTCCGGGCGCTCGCGGTGGCGGTCGAGGAGATCGAATCGGAGGGGATGGAGGCCCGGATCGCCCGCCACCGCGCCCAGGCGGCGGCCTTCCGCGAGGGCTTCACGGCGATGGGACTCGAGAAGTTCCCCGACCTCGACGGGGCGAGCGACTACTCGAACACCGTCACGTCGATCTCGCTCCCCGAGTCCGTCCGGGAAGCGCCCGAGGAGTTCTTCGGGGCCGTCTCGGAGCGCGACGTCTCGATCAGCGGCGGGCAGGGCCACCTGGGCGGCGAGATATTCCGAGTGAGCAACATGGGTCACCACGCCGACGACCAGGTGCTCCGCGGGGTCCGAACCGTGGGTGAGGCGCTCTCGGACGTGGGTTTCGACGCCGACATCGAGGCGGGACTCGACGCCGCGCGGGACGAACTGTAGTCGTCGCTATTCTTCGTCGGCGTGTTCGACATCGATCGTCGTCCAGTCGGACTCGTCGGTTGGGCCGACGTCGTCGGTGGGGTCGACGTCGTCGGGGTTCGCCGCGAACTCGTCGAGCCGTTCGGGGTCGACCGCACCCTGGAGGTCCTCGACGAGTTCCTGTGGGTTGGTGTACTCGACGAACGCCGAGACCGCGACCTCGCCGACCCGGCCGCCGACCTCGCTGCCGACGGACTCGCGGACGATCCGGCCGAAGAGGCTGGTGTTGCTGACGCCGCGGGCGGCCGCCCGACCGAGTATCGCGCCGAGGGCCTTCCCGAGCCGTTCGTACTCGACGCTCTCGTCGAGCGGCGCGCCCTCCACCAGCGCGTCGATGTCGATGCTTTCGAGCAGGTCGGCCACGGTGTCGCCCGCGAAGTAGGCGTCGAGTCCCCGCTCGATCGCTTTCTCGGCTGTGTCGTCGCTCATACCACTCTTTGGGACTCCCCGCGGATAGGCGACGTGCTGGCACACGCAAACGGCGACGGGAGCGTCTGGGGTTCTGAGGCCACCACGGGCCATCCGGAGGCGATTTCGACCGCGGTGGCGCGCGCTCGCGAGCGGTCCGAACGGAAGTGAGGGCCGGTCGTGAACATTGTGCGAGGGATGAGCATCGCAGTGAGTGAGCTGAAAGCGAACGAGCGAGAAGCGCAGTCGGCTGGGGAAGTATGTGGCTGTCGCGGGGTGGTTTCCAGAGAAATCAGCGATCGCACCCGGAGAAGACGAAGTTCCCGCGAGAGGGCAGATGACGAGCACGGTCAGCTGGAGAGGCGGTAGTGTGTAGCGGTTGCGCGGCGGGGCGGTAGCGGAAGCGTGGGGATTGTACCGCGAACGAGCGCGAAGTCGTTCGAAACGGCAAAGCCGTTTCGTGATGACGAGAGAGTTCGCTCTCTCGAACCACGCGAGTGAGCGGCAGTTTTTAGTCCACCGGAAGACGCGCAGCGTCTTCCGAGCCGTTCGTTCGCCTTCGTCTTCGCGCGGTGAAGCCGCGCGAACGGTCCGAGGGAGCTCCGCTCCCTCGCTACTCACGAAGACAGGTTTTCCTCGTCACCGTTCGCTCGCCTCCGGCTCGCTCAAGCTCCTCGAAAAAGTGGGCGGCGAGACTTGCCGTAACTCGTGGTTATAGATGGCTGGCGACATATGCACCGTACACATGAGTGACGCCGAAGGCCGGGGCTTCGGGACGCGCTGTGTCCACGCGGGGCAGGACACGGACGCGGCCACGGGTTCCCGCGCGCCGCCGCTGTATCAGACCACCTCGTATACCTTCTCGGACGCCGACCACGCCGCCGACCTCTACGCGCTCGAGGCCGAGGGCGACATCTACTCGCGTATCTCGAACCCAACGATCCGGACCCTCGAACGCCGCCTCGCCGACCTCGAAGGCGGGGTGGGAGCGCTCTGTACCGCCTCGGGGATGGCGGCGCTCGACGCCGCGACCCTCGTGCTCTGCGGGGTGGGCGACAACGTCGTGAGCGCCGCGTCGATTTATGGGGGCACTCACGCGTACCTCTCACACACCGCCCGCAGGCGAGGTATCGAGGCCCGATTCGTCGACACCCTCGACCCCGCCGCCTACGACGAGGCCATCGACGAGGACACCGCCTACGTCCACTGCGAAACGATCGGCAACCCCTCGCTGGTGACGCCCGACCTCGACGCCATCGCCGAGGTGGCCCACGACAACGGGGTCCCCCTCCTGGTCGACAACACGTTCGCGACGCCCGCGCTCTGCCGACCGCTCGAACGCGGCGCGGACCTCGTCTGGGAGTCCACCACGAAGTGGCTCCACGGCTCCGGGACGACGATCGGCGGTGCGCTGGTCGACGGCGGCTCGTTCCCGTGGGCCGAGTATCCCGAGAAGTACCCCGAGATCGGCGGCGAGAACCCCGCCTTCCACGGTCGCAACTTCGCCGAGAGCTTCGGCGAGCGCGCGTTCACCGCCGCCGCCCGCCAGCGCGCGGTCCGGAGCCTCGGCGACGGCCAGTCGCCCTTCGACGCGTGGCTCACCCTGCAGGGGCTCGAAACCCTCGACCTCCGAATGGAGCGCCACTCCGGGAACGCCCACCGGGTCGCTGCGTTCCTCGACTCGCACGACGCGGTCGAGTGGGTCGCCTATCCCGGTCTCGAAAGCCACGAGACCCACGACAGCGCCCGGGAGTACCTCGACGGCGGGTTCGGCGGCATGGTCGCCTTCGGCCTCGCCGGGGGCTACGAGGCCGGCAAGAGCCTCTGTGAGGACGTCGACCTCGCGAGCTTCCTCGCGAACGTCGGCGACGCGAAGACCCTCGTGATCCACCCCGCGAGCACGACCCACGCCCAGCTCTCGGCGGCGGACCAGCGCGCTTCCGGCGTGACCCCCGACCTCGTGCGGCTCTCGGTCGGGATCGAAAACGCCGAAGATATCATCGCCGACCTCGAAGGGGCGATAGAATGACGCGCGAGACGGTTTCGCTCGGGGCCTTCCGCTTCGAGTGCGGCGAGTCCATCCCGGAGCTCGAACTCGCCTACGAGTCCTACGGCGAGTTCACCGGCGACAACGCCGTCCTGGTCTGTCACGCCCTCACCGGCAGCCAGCACGTCGCGCGAGCGGGGCGGAGCGCGACGGACGGATCGAACGGACCGTCGGAAGCGCTGCGCGGCGGCATGGACCAGGCCCGTGCGTGGTGGGACGACGTCGTCGGCGCTGGCAAGGCCATCGACACCACCGAGCGGTTCGTGGTCTGTGTGAACGTCCCCGGCTCCTGTTATGGTTCCTCGGGGCCGGCCTCGACGGACCCCGAGACGGGCGAACCGTATGGAACCGACTTCCCCGCGGTTACCGTCGCGGACTGGACGCGTGCCCAGCGCCGGCTGCTCGACCACCTGGGGGTCGACCGCCTGAAGGCGGTGGTCGGCGGGTCGGTCGGCGGGATGAACGCGCTCGACTGGGCCAAACGCTATCCCGAGATGGTCGACCGGGTGGTGCCCGTCGCGGCGGCCGCGCGGCTCGACCCCCAGTGCGTGGCGCTCGACGGCGTCGCACGCCGGGCGATCACGACCGACGACGACTGGAACGGCGGCGACTACTACGGTGGGAAAGAGCCCGACGACGGCCTCGCGCTCGCCCGCCAGATCGGTCACGTGATGTACCTCTCGAAGGACTCGATGGAGCGGAAGTTCGGTCGGCGCGCCGCGGGCCGGGGCGCGGCTCGCGACGACTTCCCCGTCGACCCCGCCGCCGGCTTCTTCCCCTACCGGGACGTCGAGTCGTATCTCGACTACCAGGCCAGGAAGTTCGTCGAGCGCTTCGACGCCAACAGCTACCTCTACCTCACCCGCGCGATGGACAACTACGACCTCGCGGCGGGCTGTGCCTCCGAGACCGACGCGCTCGCGAACTTCGAGGGCGAGGTGCTCGTGATGAGCTTCACGGGCGATTGGCACTTCACCACCGAGCAGTCCGAGTCGCTCGCCGAGGCCTTCCGGACGGCGGGCGTCGACGTCGCCCACCACGTCGTCGACTCCGACCACGGCCACGACGCCTTCCTCGTCGAACCCGAGAACGTCGGCCCGCCGCTCCGGGACTTCCTCGATTCGGGGGTCGCCGGCCGCGCCGTCACCGACACCGAGGCCGAGACGGGGCCCGCGTTCGCGCCGGTCCACGCCAGCCTGTTCGGCGACTGAAACCCGACCGGACGAAGGGCTTCGCCCCGACACTACGGAGGGTTCCTTGTCGGATATCGAACCACCGACGGAGCGGCGAGCTATCGAGCCGAGTTCCGTTCAGAGAACGTCCCGCGCTTCGAGCACCTCGCGGAGGTCGGCCATCGACTCGACCACGACGTCACAGTGGGGTTCGACGGCGGGTTTCGGTTCGTAGCCAACCGCGAGGCCCGCGGCGCGGAGCATCGGGAGGTCGTTCGCGCCGTCGCCGACGGCGACCGTGTCCTCGACCTCGACTCCCGCGTTTCCGGCCACCGTCCGGAGCGCGTCGTCCTTCGTCCCCTCGACCAGCGGGCCGCTGACCTCGCCGGTGAGCCGATGGCCGTCGAACTCGAGTTGGTTCGCCACGATGGTGTCGACCGGGGTCTCGTTCCGGGCGAGGACGTGTTCGACGCCGCGACCGAAGCCACCCGTGAGGACCGCCGTGACGACGCCGGCGTCGTTGAGCACGTTGATGAGGTCGGCTGCGCCGGGGTTGAGTCGGACCTCGTCGAAGGCGGCCTCGACGGCCTCGACCGGGAGGCCTTCGAGCAGCGCGACACGCTCACGGAGGCTCTCGGCGTACTCGATCTCGTCGTTCATCGCGCGTTCGGTGATGGCCGCCATCTCGTCGGCGACGCCACACTGTTCGCCGAGCAGGACCGTCATCTCCGAGTTCGAGAGCGTCCCGTCGAAATCGAACGCGACGAGGTTCATACCCACCCTTCGGGTCGAGCGGGTTCAACCTACTGGAGTCGGGCGCGGCGGTTCGGGAGCTACTCCCCGACGAACGCGATGGCGTACGTTCGGGCGGCCGCGGGGTCGGCGTCGAGCACCCTCATCGCCGTCCCTGCAGGTCTGAAGGCCACGAGACCGGCGTACGGCATCGCGTACGCGCTCGCCACGCGGTCGCGCGCGTCGCCGGCGAGTTCGAGCGACGGCGAGCCGTCTTCGTGACCGAGGCCTTCGCGTGAGAGACCGTAGAACACCGACCCCTCGGGGGCCGTCGAGACGGTCGTGCTGGCCTCGCCGAGCTTCCGAGCCCCCGAGTTCCCGACGAGCGAGAGTGCGTTCGGATCGATGGCGTCGTTCGCTCCCTCCGTGCGTATCCAGAGGTCGAAGGCCTTCGCCGGGACGAACTCGGCATGTGATTCGAGCCTGCGGAGTCGCCTTCGCTGGGTGCGGTGGTTCGGGAAGGCCAGCATCTCCATCGGCTGGTCGGGGGCCGTGAGGTCGAGCGCGACCGACGTCGAGCCACCGGCCGTCAGCGGTTCGTCGACGGTCGCGTGGCCGGCACTGAACGGTTCGAGGTCGCGGTCGTCGGCCGCGGCGGCCGCTCCCTCGGTGAGAAAGCACGCGACGTTCGTCGGCATCGCGAGGGCCGCCGAGAGATGCGCACCGTCGCTTCGAGGCCGGGTTTTTACCCGGCATTCGAGCCGGCCGTCCGGGGCGAAGCGCTCGCGCGGGAGGCCCCGGAAGATCGAGACGGATCGGCCGTCGCGCCCGTAGGGGTAGTTGCCGTCGAGGTAGCCGTCGAAATCCCCGAGAAACGTCCATCCGTCGTCACGAGTTCGGACCGAGAGCCGGTGGTCGTAGAAGGAGAAGCCCCGGCCGACGAGCCAGAGGTCGACGGGGTCGTCCCCCGAGCCGGTTCCCTCGTGCCGTCGTTTCGAGCGGAGCGCGGCGTAGGCGTACTGGTAGCGGTCGCGGGCGAAGGTGAGGGTGCTGGCGTGGGGACCGTCGCGCGCCGCCGGTCCGTGGTTGGGGAGCAACGGGTCGAACCCGCGTTCGGTCGGGGTGTAGGCGGTCCGGGCGTACCAGCCGACCCCTTCGGCTCCCGCACCGAGCGCCGCCCGGAGGTCCATCCAGACGTCCTGTTTGCTGGGGGTGTAGCGCGGGTCGATGGTGTGGGCCTGGCCGAGGAACGTCACCGGCCGGCCGTCGGTCGCCGTTCGGGCGTTGGTCACGAGGCTCTCGACGGCCCGGCTCGCCGGTTCGGGACCAACGTCCTTCGCGTACCAGCCCCGGTAGAAGTCGGTGAAGGTGAAATCGGGGAGCGCGCCGCGCGCCCGGAGCCCGTCGGCGAGCCCCGCGAACGTCTTCGGTTGTTTGCCGTCGACGAGGTACGGGAAGTGGACGAAGACCCCGATATCGACCTCGGGGGCGACCTCGGCCACCCGCTCGCGCTGGGCGGCGAAGATCCGCGGCCCGAAGCGTTCGAGGTTCGACACCGCCTGGTCGTTCCAGTCCCCGCTCTCGACCCACCGACCGCCGACGGGGGCCTCCTGCCAGAGCACGACCCGACCCGTCGGGAAGGATTCGGCGTAGCTCGCGACGACCGCCGCGAGCCCGTCGAGGTGGCGACGGCGGGCCCCGGCGTCCGCGACGAACGCCGTCGCGTCGAGCGATTTGAGCACGCCGACGTTGATCCACGCCTCGACGCCGTGGCTTTCGGCGACGGTGAACGCGGCTTCGAGGGCCGGGATGTCGGCGATCCCGGCGTCGGCTTTGGCGATGACCACCGCGAGGTCGTGGCGACCCGCGAAGGCGAAGAGGTTCTCGCGCACCCGTTCGTCGCGCCAGAGTGCCTGCTCGGCCCAGACGAAGTCCGCGGGGTCGGTGTCGGCTCCCCCGTTCGAACCGGCCTCGGTCGTGGTTCGGTCGGCGGCTCCACGGCCCCGGTTCGCACCCGGGCGGCGACCCAGATCGGTCACGCCCGCACAGCCCGCGAGCGAGAGCGCGCCGGCCGCCGCGGTCGTGCCGAGGAACCCCCGTCGATCCATTCCCCGTACGTCCGCTCACCGTCCGAATAAGCCCTCGGGTGGTGCGCTGTGGCTCTATCGGCCGAGTACCGAGGCGGCGAATCGTGCACGTGAAGAAAGGGTTATGCCCGCCGCGTCGATGGTTCGGGACATGAACGTACTCGTCACGGACCCCATCGCCGAGCCGGGCCTCGACCGGCTCCGCGAGGCGGGCCATGACGTCGAAACCGCCTACGATGTCGAGGGTGACGACCTCCGGTCGGCGGTCGCCGACGCCGGTGCGCTGGTCGTCCGGTCGGGCACCGAGGTCGGTCGCGAGGTGTTCGAGGCCGCACCGGAGCTCACGATCGTCGGGCGGGCCGGTATCGGGGTCGACAACATCGACATCGACGCCGCCACCGAACACGGCGTGATCGTCGCCAACGCACCCGAGGGCAACGTTCGCGCCGCTGCCGAGCACACCGTCGCGATGACGTTCGCCGCCGCGCGATCGATCCCCCAGGCCCACGGCCGGCTCAAGCAAGGTGAGTGGGCAAAGAGCGATTATTTGGGAACCGAGCTCAACGGCGCGACCCTCGGCATCGTCGGCTTCGGCCGGGTCGGCCAGGAGGTCGCGAAGAAGCTCGACGGCCTCGGGATGAACCTGGTGGCCTACGACCCCTACATCTCGGAGGAGCGCGCCGGCCGGCTGGGTGCCGAACTCGTCGAACTCGACGAGTGTCTCGCGCAGGCCGACGTGCTGACCCTCCACACCCCGCTCACCCCCGAGACGGAGGACCTGATCAGCAGCGACGAACTCGACCGGATGGACGGCGGCTTCCTCGTCAACTGCGCCCGCGGCGGCGTCGTCGACGAGGACGCGCTGGCCGCTGCCGTCGAGGCGGGTACCCTCCGGGGGGCGGCGATCGACGTCTTCGCGGACGAACCCCTCTCGCCCGACAGCCCGCTGCTCGACGTGGACGACGTGGTCGTGACGCCCCACCTCGGCGCGAGCACCCACGCCGCCCAGGAGAACGTCGCCACCGACATCGCCGACCAGGTGCTCTCGGCCTTCCGGAACGAACCGGTGATGAACGCGCTCAACGCACCCTCGATGGACGCGAGCGCGTTCCCGCGGGTCCGCCCCTACCTCGACATCGCCTCGACGGCGGGGAAGATCGCCACCCAGCTCCTCGACGGCCGGGTCGAGGGCATCGAGATACGCTACGCCGGCGAGATCGCCGAGGAGGAGCTCGACCTCGTGACCGCGAGCGCGCTCGAAGGCGTCTTCGAACCCCTCGAATGGCAGGTCAACGCGGTCAACGCCCCACAGATAGCCGACGAGCGCGGCATCGACGTCACCGAGTCGAAGACCCGCCAGTCCGAGGACTTCCAGAGCCTCGTGACGGTCACGGTGAAGAACGGGGACCAAGAGGTCGGGGTCTGTGGGACGCTGTTCGCTGGCGAGGACCCGCGGATCGTCCGGATCGACGGCTTCCGCGTCGACGCCATCCCCGCGGGCCACATGCTGGTCGCGCGCAACAAGGACGCGCCCGGCGTGATCGGATTCATCGGCACCGTATTGGGCGATTCGGACATCAACATCGCGGGGATGTTCAACGCCCGCGGCACCATCGGCGGCGAGGCGCTCACGGTCTACAACCTCGACCACGCCGTGCCCGAGGACCTCCGCGAGCGACTCGAAGCCGACGAGCGGATCATCGGAACCCGATACATCGCGCTCAACGGTACCGAGTAGCGATAGTTATTTCAGCTCCCTCCGAACACCACTTGACGAACTATCAATGAGTAGCGATAGAACCGGCGGATCGGAGGGATCGAACGACGAGTACGGCGAGGGCCTCGGCGACGCGAGCGAGGGCCCGCGGATCGAGTTCTACGGCGGACGGTGGCTGAGCGGGCTCCCGCTCGCGATCTTCGTGGTCTGGGCAGTGGTCCAGAGCGGCGTTCTCCAGGTCAGCGCGACCTCGGGGCTGGTGGTCGGGATGCTGGTCGCGCTGATCGTCGGGATGTTCTTCGTCAAGGGCGACTGGAAGGGGTATGCGAACACCATCTTCGAGGGGATGACCCAGCCCGTGGCGGCGACCGCGATCGTGGCGTGGCTCTGGGCCGGGATGTTCGCCGACACGCTGCAAGCCGGCCAGTTCGTCGGCGGCCTCGTCTGGGCGGCGAACGCGCTCTCGGTCGGCGCGGCGCTGTTCCCGGCGGCCACCTTCATCCTCGCGGCGCTGCTCGCGACCGGCATCGGCTCCGGCTACGGTACCGCGATCGCGTTCACCACGCTCTTCTTCCCGGCGGGCGTCCTCCTCGGGGCGAACCCCATCCTGATGTTCGGCGCGATCCTCTCGGGGGCGGTCTTCGGCGACAACCTCGCGCCCGTGAGCGACACCACGATCGTGAGCGCGGTGACACAGGACGCCGACATCGGTGGCGTGGTCGCCTCGCGGTTCAAGTACGCCATCATCGCGGCCGTGTTCGCGTTCGCCGGCTACGTCGTGGCGGGGAGCACGATGGGGAGCCCGTTCGACGTCGGGCAGAACGCCCAGTCCCTCTTCGTCCAGAACAGCGACCCCCTGGGGCTCGTGCATCTCGTCGCTATCGGGGTCGTCATCGCCACCGCGGTGGCCGGCCGACACATCGTGGAGGCGATCTCGTGGGGGATCATCGCCTCGGTCGTCTTCAACCTCGTCTTCGGGCTCTCCTCGATCAGCGACATCCTGGTCTTTCAGGCTCCCCGGACCTCGGGCGCTGCCCAGTCGCTCTCGGGGCTGCCGGTCGTCGAACTCGTCGACCCCGGCAGCTCCGCGGTCGGCGGCAGCCTCTTCACCGGGGCGACGGGCTTCTTCCCGCTGATCGTGCTCACCCTGCTGATCGTCGCCGGCGCGCAGATCCTGGTTCGCGGCGGCGGCTTCGCGGCGATGCAGGATTGGCTCCTGACGCGGGTGGCCACGAGCGTCCGTCGCGCCGAGACCACGATGGTGCTCGGCACCGCGGCCATCAACTCGATGATCACCATCAACACCGCCGCCGAGATCGCGATCGCGCCCTACATCGCCCGTATCGGCGAGCGGTTCAACATCAACGGGTATCGCCGGGCGAACATCCTCGACGCCAACTCCTCGGCGCTCGGCTACATCTTCCCGTGGGGCGGCGGCGTGCTCGCGGGCTACACCGCGATGCTCGGCCTGCCCGACCAGTACGACTGGTTCACCCAGGCGATGCTCGTCAACCCCGCCCAGGTCTGGCCGTTCGTCTTCCACGGCTGGTTCCTCTTTTTCGTCTTCGTGATCGCGGCCCTCTCGGGCTTCGGCCTCGAATACGTCTCCGACCGTGAGTCAGAGGAGGTGGCGCGGGTATGAGCCGCTTCGACGCGTTCACGGCGGGCTGGTCGTTTCGAACCACGACCCCCAGCTTCGAACCCGGCGAGGAGATCACCGCGTTCGTCACGGGCTACGAGAACGGTTCGGGCGTGGCACGGATCGGCGACACCGTGCTCACGCTGACCGACGCCGCACCGGAACTCGTGGATACCCAGGTCCAACTCCGGATCGAGGAGTTCGACGAATCGGACCACACCGGTCGGGCGACGGTTCTCGCCGACGAGGACTGAACGACGCCCCTCTCCGGGACCGCGCTGCTGAAATCGGGGCGAAAAAGGGTCGTTCACACCGAATCCGGCTCGATCTGCCGACTACTTTCCGACGCGCTTGAGGAGGCGTTCGAGGTCGAGATGTCCCGCCCCGTGGTAGGGCTCGCCGCCGGGCGCGTCGCTCGCGGTCTTCTGGATGAGCGATTCGACCTCCTCGACGCTCGCGTCGGGGCGGAGCGAGCGCACGAGCGCGACCGCACCCGCGACCTGCGGGGCTGCCATCGAGGTGCCCGCCTTCCAGCCATAGGCCGCCACAGTGCTGCCGGCGTCGTCCGTCTCGTAGATCGTCGAATAGACGAGGTCCCGTTGGGCTTCAGGAATGCTGTCGAGCGCCTCCTGGTCCGCGTCGCCGCCCGCGGCGCTCACGTCGACGGCGCTCCCGTAGTTGGTGTAGAACGCCGGGGAGTCCGTCGGGTCCTCCAGCCGGTTGCCGGTGAGCCACTTCGCCTCGTTGTCGCTGTGTTTGCCGCCCCAGCCGCAGCCGATCGGGCCGGTCGCGGCGACGCCGAAGACGCCCTCGGCCTCCGTCGGGATGCTGAGGGTGTTCTCGGATGTCATGTCGAGCCCGTCGTTTCCGGCGGAGTTGACGATGACCGTTCCCCGTGAGCGGACGTACTCGGCCACCTGCTCGGCGATACGGAGTTCTTCGGTGAGATAGGGATACTCGTCGACGTAGACGTACGGCGCGGGGAAGCCGACGCTGTAGTTGATGGCGTCACAGCCCGCCTCGGCGGCCTTCACCCAGCCGGCGTAGCCGTCGCCCTGTTTGCCCTCCTGGCCGGAGAACATCCGATAGGAGACGATCTCGGTGTCCGGGGCGGTCCCGAGCACGCCGCCGTCGGGACCGTCGTTACTGTTCGTCGCGGCGATGATGCCCGCGACGTGGGTCCCGTGGTCGCCGGCCCCGTTGGGTCGCCAGTCGTAGGGGTCCTCCGAGACGTTCTCCGAGAGCTCGTCGTTGACGACGTCCGCGAGGTCGGGGTGGGCGTCGTAGACCCCCGAGTCGACGACGGCGATGCGGGTGCCCGCGCCGGTCGAGACGTCGTGGATCGACTTCCCGCCGCCCGGTTTGTCGGTCAGGTCGTTGCTGACGTCCTGTTCGCGCTTGTCCCACTGGAACTCGCTGTTCGAGGGCGCGCCGTCGTGGTTGTGGCTCGACCCCTTGCCGTCGGTTGTCGGCCCCTCCCGTGACTCGACGGCCCCGACGCGGTCGTCGCCCCGGTCGATGACCCGGTCGGCGACCGTCGTGCCCGCCACCCGGTCCTGGTCGCCGCGCGCGACCAGCACGTCCGCCTGCGAGAGGTCGTGGACGACCTCGACGTCGTCGGGGACCGCCGACCGGTCGACGTCGCGGAGGTTGATGAAGAAGCGCGAGTCGGCGGGGCTCGCGGTCGCGGTGCCGACGCCGAGCGTCGCCACCCCGACCGCCGTCCCGGTCAACTGGAGGAACCGCCGTCTGTCGTATCGTCCCATGGCGGCCGTTGATCCCGCCGAGTCAGTATTAAATATTCGTCTTCAGGAATTGAATGTATGGGTACGCGGCACGACCCCGTCGCCTCAGTTGAGCGTCCAGATCGCGTAGTTCAGCGCGGTGGCGAACGAGACCCACGCGAGATACGGCACCAGCAACGCCGCCGCACGGCGGTCGATTCGACGAAAGAGCACGACGGTGGCGACGATCGCGACCCAGAGCGGTACGATGACCACGAGCCCCAGCGCCGGCGATTCGAGCCCGAAGAAGGCGGGCGACCACGCGAGGTTGAGCACGAACTGGACCGCGAAGGCGGCGAGACCCAGTCGGACCCCGCGGCGGTCGAACCCCGCCCGCCAGACCAGCCACGCCGCGACGCCCTGGAGCGCGTAGAGCGCCGTCCAGACCGGACCGAACACCCAGTTCGGGGGGGTGAAACCGGGCTTGTCGACGGTGGTGTACCACGTCGCTATCTGGGGGCTCGTCACCAGCCCGGCAGCCGCGCCGAGAACGACACAGACCGCGACCGCGGCGGCGACCGTGAGGAGCGGGCGGCGGTCCGGAAGCGCGGACCGGGAATCCCGAGTGATGGACATACGTCCTCTCGGCGCGGCTACCGGTTAGCAGTATCGCCGTCATCCCCCGCGTTCGACCGGCAGCGGCGACGGGATCCGGGTCGTCCGCCTCGCGGTCGGTGACGCGTCCGCGACCGGTCCGACCTCGGAGCGCCTACTCGGCGAGGTGGCCGAGGATCGCCTCGGTGTCGTTCGGCACCGGTTCCGGGTCCCGGCCGGCGGCGGCCGCCGCGTCGGGGTCCTTCAGGAGGTGGCCGGTCGTGAGACAGACCACGTCCTCGTCGTCGTCGACCGTCCCAGATTCCCGGAGTTTCCGGAGGCCCGCGATGCTCGCCGCCGAGGCGGGTTCGACGCCGACACCCTCCTCGGCGAGCGTGCGCTGGGCGTCGACGATCGCCTCGTCCGCGACCGCGACCGCCGTCCCGCCGGTCCCGCGGATCCCGGGGAGCGCCTTCCGCGCGTTGACCGGGTTCCCGATCCGGATCGCCGTCGCGCGGGTCTCGACGTCCTCCCAGCGCCGGGTGTCGTCGAGTCCTTCTTCGATCGCTTCGACCATCGGCGCGGCCCCCTCGGCCTGGACCCCCGTCAGCATCGGCACTTCCGCCTCGTCGAGCGCGCCGGCTTCGACGAGCTCGCGGAAGGCCTTGTAGAGTGCGGCGGTGTTGCCGGCGTTGCCCACGGGCAGCACGATCCGGTCGGGATAGCGGTCGTACTCCGCGAGGAACGACTCCAGGATCTCGAAGCCGATCGTCTTCTGCCCTTCGAGGCGGAAGGGGTTCAGCGAGTTCAGGAGGTAGGCTTCACCCATGTTCGCGAGTTCGGCCACGACGTCGAGGCAGGCGTCGAAGTTGCCGTCGACCTCCAGGATCCGCGCGCCGTGGAGGGCGGCCTGGGCGACCTTCCCCGCCGCGACCTTCCCCGCCGGAAGCAGGACGAGGGTCTCGACCCCCGCACGGCCGCCGTAGGCCGCGAGCGCCGCGCTGGTGTTCCCGGTGGAGGCACACGCCAGGCGGTCGACGCCGAGTTCCTGGGCCACTCGGACCCCGACGGTCATTCCCCGGTCCTTGAAGCTCCCCGTGGGGTTCATCCCTTCGTGTTTGACCCGGAGGCTCCGGACCCCCACGTCGGCTTCGAGCCGCGGCACCTCGTGGAGCGGGGTGTCGCCCTCGGGGAGCGAGACGCCCGACTCGAACGGCAGCGCGGCGGCGTAGCGCCAGACCCCGCGGCCCGAGAAGTCCTCGAAGGTCGGATACTCCTCGTAGCGGGCTTCGAGCAGCCCGTCGCAGTCGGGGCAGCGGTAGGTGGGTTCGTCGAACGGCGCGAGGGTTCGGCCGCACTCGATGCACGCGAGCCAGACGCCGTCCGCGGCGGCTTCCGGGGGCGACGAACCGAGCGAGAGCTCCGTCATTGGTCGCGAGAGACGCGCCGCGAGGAAAAGTGGGCCGGTTGTCGCAACCGCTCGTCGTGCCGTTCAGACCGCGTCGAGCAGGAAGACGAGCAGCCCCTTCTGGGCGTGGAGGCGGTTCTCGGCCTGTTGCCAGACGAGCTCGCGGTCGCTTTCGAGCACCGCGCTCGTGACCTCCTCGCCGCGGTGGGCGGGCAGGCAGTGCATGAGACGCGCGTCGCTTCCCGCGAGGAGGTCGTCGTCGACCTGAAACCCGCCATCCTCGAACGCGGCGAGCTTCTCGTTTCGACTCCCCTCCTCGCCCATGCTGACCCAGACGTCGGTACAGACCACGTCGGCGTCCGCGACCGCTTGTTCGGGATCGTCGGTCACCGTCGGCGCGCGTCCGAGTTCCGCTGCACGGTCGCGGACCTCCTCACTGACGCCGTACTCGGGCGGGGTGGCCACCGTGAGGTCGACCCCGGCGAGCGCACAGCCCAGGGCGAACGACTGGGCGACGTTGTTGCCGTCGCCGACCCAGGCCACTTGTGCATCGAACCCGACCGTCTCGCGGATCGTCAGCAGGTCCGCGAGGGTCTGGCAGGGGTGGGCGTCGTCGGTGAGGCCGTTCACGACCGGAACGCCTGCGTGGGTGGCGAGTTCCTCCAGGTCCGCGTGGTCGAACAGCCGCACCATCACGCAGTCGACGTAGCCCGAGAGGGTGCGAGCGATGTCCTTCAGGGGTTCGCGCCCGCCGAGCCCGATGTCGTCCGGCCCGAGGAAGACCGCGTGGCCGCCGAGCTGGGTCATCCCGGTCTCGAAGGAGACCCGCGTTCTGGTCGACGGTTTCTCGAAGACCATTCCAAGAGTTTGGCGTTCGAGGACGGGATGTGGTTCGCCACGCTTGACCTGCGATTTGAACCCGCTCGCGACGTCGAGCACGGTTTCGAGGTCAGTTGAGGAGAGGTCGTCGATGTCGGTGAAGTGGCGAACGCCACCCGTTTCGAGGCTCATCCGTCGTCCCCCGCGACCCGCTCGGCGACGGCTTCGAGGACGTCGATGCTGTCGTCGTACTCGACGAGCGAGAGGTGTTCGTCGGGCGCGTGGTCGAGGTCCGAGTTCCCTGGCCCGTAGGTCACCATCGGGCACTCCCAGGTCTGATAGACGTTCATGTCGCTCGTCCCCGTTTTTCGGAGGAGCCGGGGGTCGCCACCGGCCTTCCGGATCGCTCCGCGGAAGGCGCTCGCGAGCGAACTCCGTGGGTTCGTCATCACGGGCACCACCTCGTCGTGCCACCGGACGGTGCCGCCGTCGAGCTCGCCGTCGGCGGCCTCGCGGACCTCGTCGGTCGTCAGACTCGGCGGCACCCGGAACTGGACCTCCATGGTGGCCTCGACCGAGAGGCCGTCGTCCGAGATCCCGCCCTGGATCGCCGTCGGTTTGGTCGTCACGCGCTCGAACACCGGGGTCCACTCGTCGCCGTCGGCCGCCACGGCCTCGCCGACCCGGTTCCACCACTCGATCGCGTCCTCGATCGCGTTGTTGCCGGGTCGGGAGGTGTGGCCCGACTCGCTGGTGGCGACGTAGGTGCCGGCGAGCAGCCCCCGATAGCCGAGGGTGATGCCGTCCCAGCCCGATGGTTCGCCGTTGACGACCGCACCGGGCGGGTCGCGGGTCTCGACGAGGTGGCGTGCGCCGCGCGAGTCGGTCTCCTCGCCGACCACGCCGGCGAAACTCACGCCGGTCTCGACGGCCGCGACCGCCATCGCGGCGAGCGGACCGGTCGCGTCGACGCTCCCCCGGCCCCAGAGGGTCTCGACCCCGTCGGTCTCCTCGACCCGGACCGGAATATCACCCGGTACCGTATCGACGTGGGAGGTCAACAACAGCGAGTCGTCGGCGGGCGCACGGACGTTGCCGACCTCGTCGAGCCACGCCTCGCGACCGTGGGTCTCGAAGAACGAAACCAGCAGGTCGGCACAGGCCCGCTCCTCGCCCGACGGCGAGGGCGTCCCCACGAGGTCGACGAGGAGTCCCCGGGCCTGCTCGTCCGAGACGCCCGCGACGGCCTCGCTCACGACTCGCCCCCGAGCACGTTCGAGAGCGCGTCGACGACCTCGTCGGCGTCGTCCTCGTCGAGGACCAGCGGCGGGAGGAGCCTGACGACCGAGCGCCCGGCGGGGAGCGCGAGGAGGTTCGAATCGAGCGCGAGGTCGCGGAGCGCGCGGTTCGCGCCACGTTTGACCTCGATGCCGATCATCAGCCCCTCGCCCCGGATCTCCCGCACGTCGTCGCCGATCGCGGCGTCGAGCCCCGCTCGAAGGTACTCGCCGACCGCACCGGCGTTGCTCGGGACTTCCTCCTCGACCAGCGTCGAGACGGTGGCGTCGACCGCGGCGCTCACGACCGGCCCACCGCTGAAGGTCGCGTTGTGCGGGCCGTGGTCGTCGGCGATCCAGTCGGCACAGAGCGCCGTCCCCGCGGGGAGGCCGTTCGCCAGCCCCTTCGCGGTCGTGAGGACGTCCGGGACGACACCGGCCTGCTGGGAGGCCCAGAGGGTTCCCGTCCGGCCCATCCCCGTCTGCACCTCGTCGAAGACCAGCGCTGCACCCGCGTCCTCGGTGCACTCGCGCGCTGCCGCGAGGTAGCCGTCAGTGGGAACGTTGATCCCGCCCTCGCCCTGGATGGGTTCGACGATCACCGCCGCGGTCTCGTCGTCGACCGCCTCCGCGAGCGCCTCGCTATCCCCGTAGGGCACGAACTCCACGTCCCCGATCAGGGGCTCGAACGGGTCACGGTAGTCGTTGTTCCAGGTCGTCGCGAGCGCGCCCATCGTCCGACCGTGAAAGCCCTGCATCGTCGCGACGATCTTCGATCGCCCCGTGGCGCTCCGGGCGAACTTCAGCGCCGCCTCGTTCGCCTCGGTCCCGGAGTTACAGAGCCAGACGTTTTCGAGCCCCTCGGGTGCCGCGGCGGCGAGCGCGTCGAACGCCCGGTCGCGCGCGTCGACGGGGTAGGAGGCCTGGACGAACGTCAGCCGGTCGACCTGGTCGTGGACCGCTTCGTTCACCGCAGGATGATCGTGGCCGAGTGGGGTACACGCGTAGCTCGCGCCACAGTCGAGGTACTCCGTTCCGTCCGTATCGTAGAGATAGGCACCCTCACCGCGCTCGATCCGGATCGGTTTCTCGGAGTGGATGAAGTTACTCATGCCGTCGCCTCCGTTTCGAGCGCCGCGGGGAGGACGTGCGTCCCGCCGCCGTCGAGCGCCGCGAGCACGGGCGAGTCGGCGTTCGCGTCCGCCACGACGACCTCGCTCGCGCCCCCGGAGAGCGCCTCTTTCGCCGCCATCACCTTCTTGCCCATGAACCCCTCCGCCGCGCTCTCGATGGTTTCGAGTTCGGCGGGCGTCTCCGCGCGCTCGATGAGGGTCGACGAGTCCTCGGGGTCGGCGAGCACGCCGGGGACGTCGGTGAGCACCACGAGCTCCGCGCCGAGCGCGCCCGCGACCGCCGCGGCCGCCCGGTCCGCGTCGGCGTTCACAGGAGTACCGTCGTCGGCCAGCATCGGCACCGTCACCACGGGGGTGTAACCGCCGTCGAGCAGCGTGTCGAGCAGGTCGGCGTTCACCGACTCGATCTTCCCGGAGTGCTCGCCCCGCCGGATCTTCTTCTTGCCGTCCTCGACCACTCGAACCGCGGACTTCCGGGGGCCGGTGAGCAGCCCGCCGTCGACCCCGGAGAGCCCAAGCGCGTCCACGCCCGCCTCCCGCAACGACGCCGTGAGGTCGGTGTTGAGTTTCCCAGGGAGGACCATCTCGAAGACCTCCATCGTGCGCTCGTCGGTGAACCGCCCGACGACGCCCGAGGGGCTCTCGACGTACTCGGGCTCCTCGTCGAGCTGGTCGAGGGTGTCGTCGACCGCGGTCGAACCGCCGTGGACCACGACGACCCGCTCGCCCTCGGCGACGAGCTCCGCGACGTCGGCGACCGCACCCGCCGGGTTCACGGCACGCGCGCCGCCGATCTTGAGGACGACCGTCATGGCGTCCCCACGGGGTGGAGACCCTGAAAGTCGAGTCCAGCCGTTTCGTCGTAACCGAACGCGACGTTCGCCGCCTGTATCGCCTGTCCCGCGGAGCCTTTCATCATGTTGTCGATGGCCGAAAACACCACGATTCGCTTGTTACTCGGGTCGAGCTCGAAGCCGACCTCGGCGTGATTGGTCCCCGCGACCGCCTTGGGCTCGGGATAGCGATACACGCCCGAACCGCCGGCCACGAGTCGGACGAACGGTTCGTCGTCGTAGCTCTCCCGAAACGCGCTCCAGAGGTCGCCCGTCGACACGGGTTCGTCGGGGAAGACGTGACACGTCGCCGAGGCCCCGCGAACCATGTCGACCGCGTGGGCGGTGAACGCCACGCTACACCCGAACTCCTGGACGATCTCGGCCTCGTGGCGATGGCCGGTCGGCGCGTAGGGTCGCACGACGCCCGAGCGCTCGGGGTGCGAGGAGGCGTCGCCGCCGCCCGCGCCGCCCTCCGACGACCCCACTTTGACGTCGACCACGATCTGCTCGTCGCCTTCGAGGATCCCCGCGTCGAACAGCGGTCCCAACCCGAGGACCGTCGCGGTGGCGTTGCAGCCGCCCGCCGCGATGAGGGATGCACCGGGGAGCTCGTCGCGGTGGCGCTCGGGGAGCGCGTAGACCGACTCGTCGAGGAGTTCCGGCCGACTGTGCCCGTCGTACCACTCCTCGTACTGGTCCTCGCTGTCCAGTCGAAAGTCCGCGCTCAGGTCCACCACCGTGTCGGCGACCTCCCGAAACGCGTCGATCTGCTCCATCGACACGCCGTGTGGCGTCGCGGCGAACAGGACGTCGACGCTCGCGAGTTCCGTGGGGTCGCTGAAGCGCTGTTCGATCCCCCGGAGGTTCGGGTGGACGGATCCGAGGGTCTTGTTGGTGTACTCGCGGCTGGTGGCCGCTTCGAGTTCGAACTCGGGGTGTGAGTCGATGAGGCGAAGGAGTTCGCCGCCGGTGAACCCGCTCGCGCCGACCACCGACGCGGTCTTCGTCATTCGTCTTCCCTCACGAGGGTCACGGCGTGGTCACCGTCGCGGAATCGGCCTCGACCTTGGTTTCGAGCCAGTCGACCACGCGGGCGGGCACGTCGACGTCGGTGGCCTCGGTGAGCGCCTTGAACTCCACCGTGTGATTCACTTCGTGCACCGTATACGAATCGCCGGTCTCCATCAGGTCCACGCCGAGCAGGCCGCCGCCGACGGCGTCGCTCGCGCGGGCCACGAGGTCGCGGGCCTCGTCGTCGAGTTCGAACGCCGTGGCGTCGGCCCCTTTCGAGGCGTTGGTGAGCCAGTGGTCGGAGGAACGCGCCTCCGCGGCGACGGGTTCGCCGTCGGTGCTCAGCACCCGGATGTCGCGACCGGGTTTCTCGACGAACTCCTGAATGTAGAACACCTTGTGCTCGTAGTGACCCAGCGTGGCCTTGTGTTCGAGGATCGCCTCGGCGGCGTCGCGCGAGTCGATCTTCGCCATCAGTCGGCCCCACGATCCGATGACGGGTTTGAGGACACAGGGATAGCCGAACGCCTCGATGGTTTCGAGCGCCGCGTCCTTCGTGAACGCGACCTCGGTGCGGGGCGTCGGCACGCCCGCACCCGCGAGCGCGAGGCTGTTCTTCACCTTGTCGGCGCAGACCTCGGCGGTCGCGGCGCTGTTGACCACGGGGATGCCGTAGGCGTCGAGGAACCGCGTCGCGTACGTGCTCCGGCTGGTCGCGAGACACCGGTCGACCACCAGGTCCACGCCCTCGAAGGCCGCCGGCGGTTCGTTGAGGTCGAAGCGGAGCTTCCGGACGTCGACCTTCGTGACCTCGTGGCCGCGCTCCCTGAGCTCCGAGAGCAGGAGCTTCTCGTCGCGCCGGATGCGCGAGTAGAGCACGCCGATGTTCACGTCACTCCCCCCAGTCCTCTTCGAGCTCGGGGGCGGTTTCGAGCGTTGCAGGGTCGGTCTCGACCACTTCGAGCTCGCTCCCGCAGGTCCCACAGTCGAGGATCTCGCCGACTTCGGCGTCGTCGTACAACGTCACGTCGCCGCCGCATTCCGGACAGGTTGCCATTGTACCCTCCTCTCGCCCGTCTATCGGCTTAAACGCTTCGAACTTGTACGATAGTTTACAGGAAATCGTGGCCGTCGCTCCGTGTCGAAAGAGCGGTCAGTTCGCGCGGTTCGTCGGTGACGACGAGATGAATGTTCCCCCTCGCGGGGGCGGTCGCTCAGCCATATCGAGCCACCTCCGTATCCAACGCGTCGGCGGCGCTATCGAGCCGCGCCCGCCGGTCGGCGAGCGCGCCCTCGTCGTCCTCGAACGTCGCCTCGCGCCGGTCGAGCGCGGCTTCGACCGACGCGGGCGCTGGACCGCCGAACGAGTCGCGGCTCGCCACGCTGGCCTCGGGATCGAGCGCGCGCTCGACCGACTCGCGCTCGACGTAGCTGTCGAGGGAGTCGTCGAGCACCTCCTCGGCCGCCGCCGCGACCGTCGCGTACTCGACGGCCGCGCCGTCCTCGATCTCGTGGGCCGCCCGGGCGAGTATCTCGTGGGCGGTTCTGAACGGGAGCCCCGCCATCGCGAGCAGGTCCGCGACCCCGGTCGCGGTCGAGAACCCCCCGCTCGCGGCGTCGGCGAGCGCTTCCTCCTCCCACGTCGCGGTCGCCACCGCGCCGGCGGCCACCTCGGTCGCGGGAACGACGGCGTCGACGGCGGCCCAGGCGTGAGGCGTCGCGGTCTGGAGGTCGCGGTTGTACGCTCGCGGCAGTCCCTTGAGCGTCGTCAACAGCCCGTTGAGGCCCGCGGTCGCGTCGCCCGCAGCCGCCCGAACGAGTTCGAGCGAGTCGGGGTTCTTCTTCTGGGGCATGATCGAGGAGGTCGAGGCGTAGTCGTCGTCGACGTCGAGGTAGCCGTCCGAGGCGAACTCCACGAGGTCGGTCGCGAGCCCCGAGAGCGAGACCGAGAGGGAGGCGAGCGCGCTCGCGCCCTCGACCAGGAAGTCCCGCGTCGAGACCGCGTCCATCGAGTTCTCGACGAGCCCATCGAAGCCCAACAGTTCGGCCGTGCGCTCGCGGTCGACGTCGAACGGGGTCCCAGCGAAGGCCGCCGCGCCGAGCGGCGAGCGGTTCGTCCGGTCGTAGGCCGCCACCAGCCTCTCGGTATCCCGCGCGAACGCCTCCTCGTAGGAGGCGAGGAAGTGACCCACCGTCGTCGGTTGGGCGGGCTGACGGTGAGTGTAGCCGGGCATCAGTGTGTCCACGTGCTCGCGCGCGCTTTCGAGGAGCGCCGCCCGGAGCGCGAGGGTCGCGTCGATGGTGTCCAAGAGGTCCTCGCGGAACCGGTATCTGAGACAGGTCGCCACTTCATCATTTCTACTCCGCGCGGTGTGCATCCGACCGCCGTCGGGGCCGACCCGGTCGATGACCGCCGACTCGATGGCGGCGTGGACGTCCTCGCCCGAGAGCCGGTCGTATCCCGCTTCCTCGACCGCGGCGAGGCCGTCGAGGACCGACCCCGCGCTCGACTCCTCAACGATACCCCGTTCGGCGAGCATCACGACGTGCGCGCGGTCGACCGCGAGGTCGGCTTCGAAGATCCGCTCGTCCGCGTCCATCGAGGAGAGGAAGCCGCGGGCGGGGCCGCCGCTGAACCGCTCGCCCCGGACGACGTCGCTCCCCTCGGTCATCTCAGTTCTCCCCGCTCTCGTCGGTCCCGTCGCTCTCGTTCCCGCCGTCGGCGAGGGGTTTCGCGGATTCGGCGGACTCCATCACGCGACTCGCGAGCCGGGACTGGAAGCCGTGGTACTTCGCGACGCCGGTCGCATCGGCCTGTTCGATCCCGCCGCCCACGTCGGCGGTGTTGAACGAGGCCGCGGCGGCGGAGTAGACCCCGTACTCGCTCTCGCGGCCAACCGCCCGCGCCTGGCCGCCGTCGAGTTTCATCGTCACCGACCCGGTGACGCGTTCCTGGGTCGAGTCGATGAAGCCGTCGAGGGCGTCGACCAGCGGCGCGGCGAGCAGGCCCTCGTAGGCCTTCTCGGCCCACTCGTGGTCGATCCCCTTCTTGAAGCTCCGTTCCTCCTTCGTGAGCACGAGCGATTCGAGCGCCTCGTGGGCGTTCAACAGGACTGTCGCGGCGGGGTGTTCGTAGTTCTCCCTGACTTTGAGCCCGAGCATGCGGTCTTCCATCAGGTCGGTCCTGCCGACCCCGTGGCTCCCGGCGACCTCGTTGAGTTCCTCGATGAGTTCGATCGGGTCCATCGCCTCGCCGTCGAGCGCGACCGGGTAGCCGTCCTCGAACTCGAGTTCGAGGAGTTCGGTCTCGCCGCTGGGGGACTGGGTCCAGTCGTAGATGTCCTCGGGCGGGACGTAGTTCGGCTCCTCGAGCTCCGAGCCCTCGACCGAGCGGCTCCAGAGGTTGGTGTCGATGCTCCACGCGCCCGCGTTGCCGCCCTCCACGGGCAGGTCGCGTTCGTCGGCGTACTCCTGTTCGACCTCGCGGGTGAGGCCGAGCTCGCGGACCGGCGCGATCACGTCGAGCTCGGAGTCGCGCCAGACGGCCTCGAAGCGCAACTGGTCGTTGCCCTTGCCGGTACAGCCGTGCGCGAGCGCGGAACAGTCGTTTTCGAGCGCCACGTCGAGGATGGCCTCGGCGATAACCGGTCTCGCGAGCGCCGTCCCGAGGGGGTAGCCCTGGTAGGTCGCGTTGGCGCGGACGGCGTCGAGACAGGTGTCGGCGAAGGCGTCCTTCGCGTCGACCACGTAGTGTTCGAGGTCGAGCGCTTCGGCGGTCTCCTCGGCCTCCGCGAACTCCTTCGTCGGTTGGCCGACGTCGACGGTGACGCCGACCACTTCGTCGTAGCCGTACTCCTCTTCGAGGATCGGGACGCAGACGGTGGTATCCAGCCCGCCGGAGAAGGCGAGCGCGACGCGGTCGGTCGAATCGGGTGTCGTGTCGTGTGTCATTTGGTGTCGTGAGTGAAGTTCGCCCAGCGAACCCGTTGGGTGGAGGCTGGGGAGCGAAACGGGTCGGGGAGAGAAGTGTGTGCGGGCCTAGCGGCCCGGTCGTCGCGGTCGGAGCGGGACGGACGTGCCGGTGGACGGCGGCGAGGCGGTGTGGCACGTCCGGGTCATGTACCGATCGCTCGAAGCGCGGGGATATTAAACGCTTCCGAGTCGGCGATGCTTGCGTACCCGACCACCACCGTCATGGCGGTCGCGCGACGATCCCAGTCGTGTACAGCCTCAACGCGCCGGTTCCCGGCGAAGTGAAACGCCTCGCGGCCGAACTCCAGCCCCGACTGATGGCGTTCGAGCGTATCCGCGAGCGCCACTCGCTGTTGGTGAAGCGCTTCGAGTCCGAGGACCACCGACGGCTCTCGAAGCGGGTTCATCGGGCGCTCGCCGGCGCGCCGGCCGTCGAGGCTCGTATCACGACCATCGAGTCGTTCGATGACCCGGTTCGCGGTCCAGGGCCGGTGGTCTACCTCGCGGTCGAGAGCCCGGGGCTGGTCGGGATCCACGACCGACTCGTCGAGCGTTTCGATGCGGTCCCCGACCTCGAAGGTTCGGGGTACGTCCCGCACGTCACCCTCGCCCGTGGCGGGTCGACGGAGGCGGCCGAGGCGCTCCGTGACGTCGATATCGACCCGATCGAGTGGGTCGTTCCGGAACTCGTCGTCTACGACGCCGTCCACCGCGAGCGCGTCAGTCGCGTCTCGCTGCCGGCGTCGGACTGAGAAACGTCACCGGATACCGAGGGCCGTCATCGCCACTCCGCGAGCGGTGCGGCCTCGCAGAGCGGCAGCGACACCCACGCGTCGTCGCGGGAGATGTCGGCGACGACGAACCGCCGCACCGCACCGTCGTCGTCGACCGAGGCCATGACGTCATCCGCCGTGCTGGCTGTCGCCAGACCGGCCGTATCCGGCGTCATACTATGTGAGTACATACCACCGACACATAAACGCACCGAACCGGGATCGACCCGTGTGTACCACCCGTGAATACACCCGGTCTTTCATGTTCGTTCCAACAGCTGAAACGAACCCGAAATCGTCCGATTCAGGCCCCCTCTAAACGGGCCGGAGGGCGGCTCAAACGCCGGACCTGGCTGGGAACACAAAACTTATACGCACTTGGCAAAACTCGACAATTGGGATGACTAAGGATACCAAACAAACGCGGCGTCGGTTCCTCAAGGCCACGGGTGGCGTGGCCGCCGGGGCGGCCCTCGCCGGCTGTTCGAGCGGTAGCGGCGACGGGAGCGGGAACAACAGCAGCGGCGGTGGCGGCGGCAACAACAGCGGTGGCGGGAACACCAGCGCCGGGACCCAGTCGGGTGGGAATCAGAGTGCCGGCCAGCAGACCCAGTCCATCGAGGGCGACCCCTCCCAGACCCTCCAGCTGATCAACGACACCATCACGACGTTCGACCCGATCGCCGCGACCGACACCGCGAGCGGGACCGTGATCCAGAACGTGTTCGACTCGTTGATGAACTACCCCAACGCGAACACGTCGGTCAAGCCCCAGCTCGCGTCGGACTTCAGCGTCTCTGACGACAACACCACCTACACCTTCCAGCTGAAGGACGCCAAATTCCACAACGGGAAATCGGTCACCGCACAGGACTTCATCTACGCGTGGGAACGACTCGCGGCCTCCTCGAACTCCCAGCGGGCGTACTTCATCCTCGATTCGGTCAACGTCCAGCACGAGACGACGACCCAGGACGGCAGCGAGGTGTATCAGCCGAACTCGCTCGCGCTCAACGCGCCCGACGATTCGACGCTCGAAGTCACCCTCGAATCGCCGTTCCACTCGACGCTGGAGATGTTCGCCTACACTTCGTTCGCCGCCCTCCCCGAGGGGATCGTCGGCGACATCGAGGGCTACGACGGCGAGATGAGCTACAAGCAGTTCTCGAGTCAGAACCCAATCGGGGCCGGCCCGTTCCAGTTCGACAGCTACCAGTCGGGGACCTCGGTCGACGTCACGCGATTCGACGACTACCACGACGGGAGGGCGTCGATCGCGGGTATCCACTGGCAGGTCATCTCGCAGGCGTCGTCCCAGTATCAGTACTTCATCGGGAAGAACGCCGATGCAGCCCAGCCGGGGATGCCGACGTCGCAGTACGACCCGGGCAAGGTCAACGTCCAGCGCGGCCCCGACGAGCAGGGGCGGACGTTCGGGACCTACGGACCGCTCGAGAACGGCGCGACGGTCCAGTACATGAGCGTGCCGACGATCAACACCTACTACGTCGGGTTCAACATGGCGAAGGTGCCGAAGCCCGTTCGGCAGGCGTTCGCCTACGTCGCGAACCAACAACAGGTGACCGAACAGGTGTTCAAGGGGCGAGGGGAGCCGGCCTACCACCTCACTCCGCCGGGGATCTATCCGGGCGGATCGAAGGCCTACGACCAGCACGCGAAACAGAACTATCCCTACGGCTACAACCAGACCCAGGTGCCACAGGCCACCAAAGTCATGGAGGACGCGGGTTACAGTTCGAACAACACCTACTCCCTCCAGTGGACCCAGTACGAGTCCGACACCTGGCTCTCGCTCGGGAAGCTGTTCCGCGACCAGCTCCAGGCCGCCCACATCGACATGCAGATCCAGCAGGCCGACTTCTCGACGCTGCTCGAACGCGGGCGCAACGGCCAGCTCGAAGTCTACCCTCTCGGGTGGATCGCCGACTGGCCCGCGCCGGACAACTTCGTGCAGCTGCTGAACCCACCGCAGACCGACACCTCACAGTCGGACCCGATCTCCTACCTCAACTGGACGGGGGAGAACGGCGATGCGGCCCAGCAGGCGACCAACGCCTACAAGCGGATATCCAACAACCAGGCCCCGACCGACCAGGCGGGACAGGCCCGGGACAAAGCGTACGTCGCGATGGAGGAGGCGAACTGGGAGGACGTCGGCTTCCTCAACCTCTACCATCAGGTCGAGGAGCGCTTCACCTACAACTGGGTCGAGTACCCACCGATGGGTGCGATGGGTCCCAGCCGCGACATGAAGAACGACGTGAAGATCGCCTCACAGCGTAACTAACCGCCCCCTCGATTTCGGCGGATTTTCACGCGATATAAAATACTCCCTTCAGTGGTGGTATTTGCCTCGATCATAAACGAAAGGTATAATGACAACACGTCGTTTACGACACTCATAGCATGAGATTCGATTCCACGGTGAGGGTCATCGAATGAGTCGGTGGGGATATTTCTTCCGACGGCTGGTGTTGGCCATCCCGGTCATACTCTTCGGCACCACGATCACGTTCATGATGGTGCGGATGGGCCCGATCGACCCGGCGGCGGCGATCGTCGGGATGGGCGACCCGTCGGGGCTCGCTCGGATCCGTCGGAACCTCGGGCTGAATCAGCCGCTCTGGAAGCAGTATATCGATTACATGGTGGACATGCTCACGTTCAACCTCGGTCAGTCGTGGGTCATCCAGCCCGGGACGCCCGCCTACGACCTCGTGGCGAGCTACGCGCCCCGGACCATCTGGCTCGGGTTCTGGTCGGTGCTGATCGCGCTGTTCGTCGGGATCCCCCTCGGGTTCTACGCGGGTCTCAACCCCAACACCGGCGGCGACTACTTCGCCTCCTTCGGCGGGATCGTCTGGCGTGCGATGCCGAACTTCTGGCTCGCGATCATCCTCGTCGCGGTGCTCACCAACTCGGGACAGTTCTTCGCCGGCTTCGACTGGTCGAACTGGCTGATCTCGACCAAGGTGCTCACGCCACCGAACCTCGATTTCCTCGCCAACCCGCTCGGCGCGGTCACGGATCCGGTCGACTGGTGGGTCCGGAAGGGCGGCGACGGCTCGTTCCTCGCGGCGCTCAAGGTTATCGCGCCCGCGGCGATCGTGCTCGGTTCGGCCTCGATGGGCAACGAGATGCGGATCGGCCGGACCGCGGTGCTCGAAACCAT
>NZ_AOMB01000013.1 GCF_000336675.1 Halococcus hamelinensis 100A6
CCTGCCGCTGGTCGGCGCGCTGATGTTCATCTTCATCCTGATAACGGTGTTCGCGAACATCCTTCAGGACCTGCTGTACACCCTCATCGACCCACGCGTCGGTTACGAAAACGAGTAATCCATGAGTGATACACCCCTCGACGAAGAGAAACCGCTTCGCGAACGCATCGCCGCGAACCCGCGGCCCGCTCTCAAGTGGCTCCTCGGCGCGGTCGTCCTGCTCGCGCTCGAACTCGGTGCGGTCGTCGGCGTCGTCATCAAACTCCTCCTGACCGTGGCCCGCCTCGGCCCGCTCGCACCGAACCCCGTCGCTGCCGCGCTCGCGAGCGCGGGCGAGGCCGCCGCCGGCATCCCCACACTGCTCTCGCGCAGTCTGATCCCGAACGACGGCTTCCAGCCCGGTGGGACGGGCGCGTGGACCGGGACCTTCCTGGGGCTCGAACCCAAGTACGCGTGGCTGATCCGGGTCGTCCTGATCTACGTCTACGCGTTCGTCTGGCTCGGCTGGTTCTGGGTCGGCTACCGCTGGTTCCGCGAGCACTACCGCTACGCCGACTGGACGCCCCGCGACGACGTCGTCGACCGACTTCGGGGCCACCGATGGGGACAGTTCGGGTTCGTGCTCGTGTTGACGTTCTTCATCATGGCGCTGTTCGCGCCGGCGCTCGGCCCGACGACGGTCGACGCCAACATCCAGAACCCGTACACCCACTACACCGAATACTACGACGACGAAACGGAGACGCTCCAGAACGTCACCGTCGGCACCGCGAACCTCGGGTCGACGTCCCAGGGTGCCGGCGGCCAGAACGTCGGCCCCTGGACCTACGACGACTACAAACGGTTCCATCCGTTCGGCACGATAACCAACGGAAAGGACCTCTTCACCTACATGGCGGCCGGGGCCCGGGTATCGCTGATGATCGGACTGGTCTCGCTCATCGTCGGTGCGGGCATCGCCAGCATCCTCTCCATGCTGACGGCGTACTACAAGGGGCTCGCCGACCTCGCGACCGTGGTCGCCAGCGACTCGATTCAGGCACTCCCGGTGTTGCTGGTTGCGATCCTCGCCTCCGCAGTCTTCTCCGGTACCTGGCTCGCCAACCTCTACAACGGGGCGGTGATGCTCATGGTGATATTCTCGCTCACGTACTGGCCGTTCTTCTGGCGGGCGCTCCGCGGACCCGCCCTCCAGGTCTCCGAGGAGGAGTGGATCGATGCCGCAAAGAGCTTCGGGCAGCGGCCCCGAACCATCATGCGAAAGCACATGCTGCCGTACGTCACCGGCTATCTCCTGATCTACGCCTCGCTGACCCTCGGCGGGATCATCATCTCGGTCGCGGGGCTGTCGTATCTCAGCCTCGGGATCACGCCGCCGACCCCGGAGTGGGGAACCGTGATCGCCTCGGGACAGCCCTACGTCGCCACCGCGTCGTGGCACATCTCGCTGATCCCCGGGATCATGATCACGCTGATCGTCGTCGGGTTCAACGCGTTCGGCGACGGCATCCGCGACGCGCTCGACCCCGAGAGCGAGGGCGGCGGCTCCGACGGTGGCGAGGCCGCCATCGCCGGAGGTGGTGGCGCGTGAGCACCGATACCGACGCGACGGGCGACGCCCTCCGATTCGACCGCCGCGACGAGGAACCGATCCTCTCGGTCGACGGCCTGCGAACCGCCTTCTTCACGGACAAGGAGACGATTCGAGCCGTCGACGGCGTGAGCTTCGACGTCCACGACGGCGAGACCGTCGGGATCGTCGGCGAGTCCGGTTCGGGCAAGTCGGTGACCGCGCGGTCGATCATGGGGCTCACCCGGTCGCCGGGGCGGGTGCTCGACGGCTCCATCCGGTTTCGCGACCCCGCCACCGTGGCGCGGCTCGCGAACTCGTTCGGCGGGTCGACGGTCGACGTCTCGGGGCTCTCCGACGACGAACGCGCCGACGCGACCGACGAGAACGACTTCGTCTTCGTCGAGGAGTGGGACGGCGACGAGCCCGCGGCGGGCTACGTCGAGGTCACCCGCGCGTCGCCGGCCGCGCTGCGGAAGCTCCGTGGGAAGGGGATCGCGATGATCTTCCAGGACCCGCTGAGCTCGCTCAACCCCGTCTACACCGTCGGGAATCAGATCAAGGAGGCGCTCCGGCTCCACCAGGGGCTCCGCGGTCAGGCGGCGACCGAGGAGGCGGTCAACCTCCTCGAAGCCGTCTCGATCCCCGACGCCAAGCGCCGGATCGGCGAGTACCCCCACCAGTTCTCGGGCGGGATGCGCCAGCGCGCGGTGATCGCGATGGCGCTGGCGTGTGAGCCCGAACTCCTGATCTGCGACGAGCCGACCACCGCGCTCGACGTCACGATCCAGGCCCAGATCCTCGAACTCCTGGCCGACATCCAAGAAGAACGCGGCCTCTCGATCGTCTTCATCACCCACGACATGGGCGTGATGGCGGAGGTCGCCGACCGGCTCAACGTGATGTACGCCGGCGAGGTCGTCGAGACCGCGCCGGTCGGCGAGGTGTTCGCGAACCCGAAACACCCCTACACGGAGGGGTTGCTCGAATCGATCCCCGGTCGGAACGTGGGCGAGGAGCGCCTCCGGACGATCGAGGGCGACGTGCCGACGCCGAACGAACCGCCGACCTACTGCCGGTTCGCGCCGCGGTGTCCCGAGGCGTTCGCCGAGTGCGACGCCGTCCACCCGGTCTCGGTTTCGGTGAACGACGCCGCGACCGACCACACCGCGGCGTGTCTGCTCTACCCCGAGGACGTCTCGCGGGAGGAGGCGGTCGAGACCCACCGCGACCGCGGCGAGGCCAGCGAGGTGACGGTCGATGAGTGAGACCGTCCAGCGCGAGGAGGGGGCCCAGCGCGGCGAGGCGCTGGTCGAGGTCTCGAACCTGAAGACCTACTACGAGGACGGCGGGCTGCTCTCGAACGAGCCGGTGAAGGCGGTCGACGACGTCAGCCTCTCGATCGACCGGGGCGAGACCCTCGGCCTCGTTGGCGAATCCGGCTGTGGGAAGACGACCCTCGGGCGAACCCTGGTCCAGCTCGAGACCGCGACCGACGGCGAGGTGCTGTTCGACGGCACCGACGTCACCCGGCTCTCGGGCGACGACCTGAAGAACTGGCGGCGCAACGCCCAGATCGTCTTCCAGGACCCCCAATCCAGCCTCAACGACCGGATGACCGTCGGGGAGATCGTTCGCGAACCCCTCGACGTCCACGACTGGAAGGAGCCCCGGGACCGCCGCCAGCGCGTACGCGAACTCCTCGAAACCGTCGGGCTCCGCGAGGAACACTACTACCGATACCCCCACCAGTTCTCGGGTGGCCAGCGCCAGCGGGTCGGGATCGCGCGCGCGCTCGCACTCGAACCCGAGTTCGTCGTGCTCGACGAACCCGTGAGCGCGCTCGACGTCTCGGTGCAGGCGAAGATCCTGAACCTCTTAGAGGACCTCCAGAACGAGTTCGGGCTGACCTACCTCTTCATCGCCCACGACCTCTCGGTCGTCCGGCACATCTGCGACCGGGTCGCGGTGATGTACCTCGGGAACATCATGGAGGTCGGCCCCACGGAGGAGCTGTTCGAGGAGCCGGCGAACCCCTACACCCACGCGCTGCTCTCGGCGATCCCGGAACCCAACCCCGACACCGACAAGGATCGGATCACGCTTCGGGGTACCCCGCCGTCGCCGCGTGACCCGCCCGCCGGCTGTCCGTTCAGCACGCGGTGTCCGGCGAAGATCCGGCCCGAGAAGTACCGCGACGCCGACGACGAGCTCTGGGAGCGGATCGAGGTGTTCCAGGAGATCCTCCGCGAGCGACAACGCGCCGACCGGAGCCTCTCCGAACGCGCCCGAAGTCTCCTCGGGATGGAGACCCGCTTTTCGGACATCGAGGAGATCAACGAGGAGGTCTTCGGCGACGTCTAGGTCCCCACCGAGGTCCAGCGCCACATCGAGGAAGCCGAATCCCACGTCCGCGACGACGACGAGGGGGCGGCGCTCGCGACGCTCCTCGACGAGTTCGGGAGCGAGTGCGACGCCGAGACCCCCGCCCACCACGAGGTGAGCTCGGCGGGGCGGGTGAGCCTCTGTCACCGCCACAAACCCGAGCACGACGAGCCCCAGGACGTCTTCGACCGGACCGTCTTCGAGGGCTGATGGCCCACCCCCACCGCCGTCCGCCGGTCGGATCGGCGGCCCACCGCGCGCGCCAAGCGCTCGACGCGGCGACGTACGCCACCGTGGTCGTCGTGTGCGTCGCGGCGACCGCGGCGGTCGTGAGCCTCCCCCTCGGGGGCGGCCTCGTCGGCGTGAAGTACGCCCTCTTCTTCGTCGGGTTCTTCCTGTTCGGCGTCTCGACGTTCCAACTCCGACCGCGACCGCCGTGGAAGGACGACACCGGCGAGACAGTCGGAACGCGCGACGAGAGTCGGTTCCAGCGCCTCGTTCAACGGGTGCCCCCGCTCGGACAGTACGGGCTCGTCCCGGATGACCGACTCTCGCCGGCCGCGAAGCTCTTCCTCTCGAGCCTCCTGATGCTCGCGGTCTCGTTCGCGCTGGAGACCGTCTTCGGCGTCGCGGTGTAGCCGAGGGGCTTTATCCCCCGGGTCCCTGGCCCGGCACATGCCCGAGATAAGCGACGACCCCGACTCGGCCGACCGCGTCACGGCCAACGCCAACGCGCTCAAGAACGCGTGGGCGGCGACGCTCGACGACATGGAGGCGCTCGCCACGGAGTACGCCGACGAGGGCTGGGAGACCATCACGATACCGGCTGGCCACACCGCCCCCGAACCGCCCGAGAGCGGTGTCGAGGGGCGGTTCGGGCTGGTCTACGTGATCCCCGGCGACCGTGCCGAGGACGTCGCGACGGCGATCGATGCCGGCGAGTTCCCGCGCTACGACGTCTACCGCAACGAGGCCGGCGGCCAGGTCTTTCTGGTTACGGTGCTCACCGACCCCGACACCGAGACGGCGGTCTTCGTCGCCGGCGGGTTCGAGCGCCGGACGTCGCGGTCGCTGCTGAGCGCCGTCCAGGATGCCGGGGTCATGTACACCCACCTCCAGAAACTCGACGGCACGCCTGTGGGGTCGTTCGAACACGACGACCCGGAGAAGTTCTTCCCGGCGACCGACTTCACCGCCGGCGAGTAGGTCGGGCACCGACTCGGAGCCGCTTGCTCGGACGGTGCTGGTGACGAGATCCGGGACCTCCCGTGGTCGTCCCGGTCGTCGAGGCCTCAGCGCGGTGCGCCACACCGCGGGCAGATAGGGGGCCCGGGTTCGGGGAGCGCGACCCCGCAGTTCCGACACTCGCCGTCGGGCGCGCGGATCGCCGCGACGGCCGCCTCGGTCGTCCCCCGGACCGCCGCGACGGTTCCGACGTCCTCGAAGGCGTCCTCCCCCTTGTCGAGCGCGGCGGCCGCGAACCGGGCGCGCCGGACGACGAACGTTTCGTCGTCCGCGAACGACGCGAGTCGCGTTCGGGGGACCTCGACGTCGACCGACGACCGGGCGAGCACGCCGCAGGCTTCGAGCGCCCGCCCGCGAACGGACGGCTCCTCGTCGTCGAGCCGGGCGAGGAGCCCGTCGGCCACGTCGGCGAGCGCCGCGGGATGGACGCAGCCGACGACCAGCAGGGCGGTCGTGAGGTGGTAGCGAACGAGTTCGCTTCCGTCGTCGAGGTGAGTCGCGAGGTCCGGGAGGTGGTGGCGGAGGCGGTCGGGGCTGCCGGTCGCGACCAGTTCGAGTGCCTTCGCGAGCTTCTCGCGGACCTCCGAGCCCTCGAAGGAGAGGCCCACCCGGAGGTCGGCGAGCACGGCGGGCGAGGCGACGGTTTCGGGGTGGGCGAGCGCGACGTAGCCGAGGGCCTCGGCCGACCGGGCGCGAACGTAGTAGAACTCCTCGTCGTCGGCGAGACGGGCGGCCAGCGCCGGGACCGACGGCACGACCGGGTCGGGGTCGCCCGCGGCGACGGCGACGAACAGCTTCGCGGTCGAGAGCCGGACCGCGCGGTCGTCGTCGGTGAGCAGTTCCTCACAGGCCGAGAGCGCGGGCGCGATAGCGCCTGGATCCGTCGTGGCGGCGGCTTCGAGCGCCCGAACCCCCCGTCTTCGCGTTTCGACGGGTGCGGCTCGGAGGGCCGCGGCGTGGGTGGCGAGCGCCTCGCCACCGCGTTCGAGCGCGTCGGCGAACGAGCACGACCCCGTCTCCGCTTGCTCCTCGGTCACGATGTGGCTCCGGGGGAGGGTCCGAAAGCGAACGTGAAAACCCTTCGCCGAACCGGTCGACCGTCGACTGATCTGGCGGCGTTCACGGCGCTCGATCCACGCGGGACGGGAAGTGTAACGACTTTGTACGTGGGCGGCCCAGTGGGTCCATCATGAACGTCGCCGACGCGATGACGCCGCGCGATGCGCTCGTCACGGTCTCCATCCCCGGCACCCGCGACGACGCGCTCGAATACCTCCAGGAACGCGATTTCTCCTCGGTTCCCGTGGTGAAGGGCGAGGGCGACGAGGAGGAGTTTCGGGGGCTGGTCTCGCGCCAGACTCTGATCGAACACCCCGACGAGGACCAGCTCGCGCTCCTCGTTGAGGACGGCCCGACCATCACCGCCGACGCCACCATCGAGGAGGCCGCCCGGCTGATGGTCGAGTCGGGCGCGCGCCGGCTGCCCGTCGTCGACGGCGAGGCGCAGCGCGCCTCGGAATCGAGCGGACAGAGCCCGCGAGACGACCAGCTAGAGGGGATCGTGACCATCACGGACGTGATCCGCGCGATCGCCGAGGGCGAGGTCGCGGGCGAGACCCAGGTCGGCGAGCTCGCCTCCCGGACCGTGAACGCGATATATGCGGGAACGCCGCTCACGGTCGCCGAGCGCGAGCTCTCGCACTCGGGGGTCCCCTACGGCGTGGTGCTCGACGACGAGGGCGAGATGTGCGGCGTGCTCACCGAGGTCGACGTCCTCGACGTGGCGCGGGTCATCGACGGCGAGGCCGAGACCGGCGAGTCGATCGCCGACCAGGAGGCCGACTGGAAGTGGGAGGGGATCAAGGCGGTCGGCGGCCGTTACTTCCCGACCAGAAACGTCGAGATCCCCGCCGACCCGGTCTGTGAGTTCATGACGAGCGACGTCGTGAGCGTCGGGACCACCCGGACCGCGCGCGAGGCCGCCCAGGAGATGCTCCGGAACGACATCGAGCAGATCCCGCTGGTGAGCGGCGGCGAACTCGCCGGGATCGTCCGGGACGTCGACCTCCTGGAGGCCGTTGATGAGTGAGACGGGGTCCGCTTCGGCGGGCGTCGACGCCGAGACCCTCGCCGAACTCGCCAAACGACGCGGCTTCTACTTCCCCGCGAACGAGGCCTACGGCGGTGCCAGCGGCTTCTACACCTACGGCCCGCAGGGCGCGGCGCTGAAGCGCAACCTCGAAGCCAGCTGGCGCGAGCGGTTCGTGACCCGCGAGGGTCACATGGAGATCGCCTCGCCAACGGTGACGCCGGAACCCGTCTTCGAGGCCTCGGGTCACCTCGACGGCTTCGACGACATGATCGTCGAGTGTCCCGAGTGCGGGACCAACCACCGGGCCGACCACCTCGTCGAGGACGCCACCGACATCGAGGAGGCCGAGGCGCTCGGGACGGACCGGGTGAGCGAGCTGATCGCCGACCACGACATCGCGTGCCCGACGTGTGGCACGGCGCTCGCGGACGAACCCGTCTCGGGGTTCAACCTGATGTTCGAGACCAACATCGGTCCCGGCTCCGCCTCGCCCGGCTATCTCCGCCCCGAGACGGCCCAGGGGATGTTCGTGGAGTTCCCTCGACTGGCCGAGTACGCCAGGAATCAGCTCCCGTTCGGGGTCGCTCAGGTCGGGACCGGCTACCGCAACGAGATCAGCCCCCGGCGCTCGATCATCCGGGTCCGGGAACTCGCGATGGCCGAACTCGAACAGTTCTACGACCCCGAGACCGACCACCCACCTCTCGAACGGGTTGCGGACGTCTCGCTCCCGCTCTACTCGGCTGCCGCCCAGGAGCGCGACGGCGAGATAGAGCATTTCACCGTGGAGGAAGCGCTCGATACCGGGGTCGTCGCGAACGACTGGATCGCCTACTACCTCGGGGTCGCCGCGGAGTGGTACGCGTCGATCGGCGTCGACATGGACCGCTTTCGCTACCGCCAGCACCTCGGCGACGAGCTCTCGCACTACGCCTCGGACTGCTGGGACGCCGAGACCGAACTCGACGGCAACTGGATCGAGGTCACGGGCTTCGCCGACCGGGGGACCTACGACCTCTCCCAGCACGACGACCACTCGGGCGAGGAGTTCACGGTGTTCAAGGCCTACGACGAGCCCGAGACCGTCGAACGACCCTCCGTCGACCCCGACATGAGCTTCCTGGGACCCGAGTTCGGCTCCGATGCCGGTCGGATCGCCGAGGAACTCCAGGGGCTCGCCGAACGCGACCCATCGGCGTTCGAGGGGGCGGACGTGACCGTCGAACTCGACGGCGAGGAATACACGATGCCGACCGAGCGGACCGGCTTCGCGGTGCGCGAGGAGACCATTCCGGGTGAACACGTCACCCCGCACGTCATCGAGCCCGCGTTCGGCGTCGACCGGCTGATCTACACCGTGCTCGACCACTCCTACCGCGAGGACGAGGTCGAGGGTGAGTCCCGGAGCTACCTCTCCCTGGCACCCGACCTCGCGCCGACGTTCGTCGGCGTGTTCCCGCTGATGGACAAGGACGGGCTGGGCGAGCGCGCCCGCGAGGTCGCCGCCGACCTCCGCGAGGCGGGGCTCGCGGTGACCTACGACGACTCGGGCAACATCGGGCGGCGCTACCGCCGCCAGGACGAGATCGGGACGCCGTACTGTGTGACGGTGGACTACGAATCGCTCGACGACGAGAGCGTGACGCTCCGCGAGCGCGACTCGACCGAGCAGACCCGGGTCCCGATCGCGGAGCTCCCCGCACGGCTCGCGGCGCTCCGGGCGGGCGGACCGTTCGAACGCTGATGGCCAACGAGGTCGCGCGGCGCGCGGTCCACATGAGCGGTGTGGTGCTCCCCGGAGCCTACCTCCTCGGGGTCGTCACCTACGCCCAGCTCCGCTGGACCTTCGTTCTCGGCTCCCTCGTCACGATCGCCCTCGAAGCGCTTCGACTGTTCGTCGGCCTCGACTGGCGACTCTACGACGTGCTCACCCGTGAGTACGAACAGGAGAACCTCGCGGGCTACGCGCTCTACGTGCTGGCTTCGACCGCGGTGGTGCTGGTCTTCGAACCCCGAGTCGCACTCCCGGCGGTGTTGATGTTGATGGTCGCCGACCCGATCAGCGGTTTGCTTGGATCGGGCGAGCTCCGGCCCACGAAGGCCGCGTCGGTGATCCTCGTCACGTTCGTGGTCTGTCTCGTGCTCGCCTCCCCGTTCGTGCCCCTCCTCCCGGCGGTGCTCGGTGCGGCCGCCGCGACGTTCGCCGACGGCGTCAAACCCGTGGTCTGGGGCTACGTCATCGACGACAACTTCTCGATCCCCGTGCTGGCGGCGGTCGGTATCGCGGTCGGGCTCTGGGTCACGAGGGGGACGATGCCGACGGTCGTGGGCTGAAACTCGCGGATCCACTTTCGCTCGGGTCTGCGAATCCTTATTCCGGACGGGGTGGTACGACGGGCCAATGACCGCCTCCGCCGACGGGATCGAGTCCATCGACCGCCCGCTGGTCGAACCGGACGTGCTCGAACGCCGGCGCTACCAGGTCGAACTCGCGCGCTCGGCCGCGAGCGGGCACACCCTCGTCTGTCTCCCGACCGGGCTCGGAAAGACCACCGTGAGCCTGCTCGTGACCGCCGGCCGGCTCGACGAAGCGGGGGGAACGTCGCTCCTGCTCGCGCCGACCAAACCCCTCGTGACCCAGCACGCCGCGTTCTACCGCGAGGCGCTGACGATCCCCGACGACGAGGTCGCCGTCTTCACCGGTGAGGTCAGCCCCGACGACCGCGCCGCGCTCTGGGAACGCGCCCGGGTCGTGATCGCCACCCCACAGGTCGTCGAGAACGACCTCATCGGCGGCCGAATCGACCTTTCGGACACGACGCACCTCACCTTCGACGAGTGCCACCGCGCTTCGGGCAACTACGCCTACAACTACATCGCCGAGCGGTATCACGCCGACGCCGAGCGCCCGCTCGTGACCGGCATGAGCGCCTCGCCCGGCGGCGACGAGGAGGGGATCCGGTCGGTCTGTGAGAACCTCGGCCTCGCCTCGGTGGCGGTGATGACCGAAGAGGACGCCGACGTGGCTCAGTACACCCACAACACGGACGTCGAGTGGGAGCGCGTGACCCTCCCCGAGGAGATCCTCGCCATCCGGAACTCGCTGGTGGCGGTGATCGAGGATCGACTGGAACGGCTGAAGGAGCTCGGCGTGACGCGGACCACGAGCGCCGACGTCTCCCAGCGCGACCTCAACCGGATGCGCGGCGAGCTCCGGAAACTGATGGACAACGACCAGTCGGAGGGCTACGAGGGAATGAGCGTCCACGCCGAGGTGATGAAGCTCCGGCGGGCGGTCACGCTCGCCGAAACCCAGAGCGTGGAGTCGCTCCGACGCTACTTCGAGCGCCAGCGCAACGCCGCGCGCTCGTCGGGCGCGTCGAAGGCGAGCCAGCGGCTGGTCTCGGACCCGAAGGTGCGCGAAGCGATGGAGCAAGCAGAGGGGTACGACGACCTCCACCCGAAGTTCCGCCGAACCCGTATTCTGCTGGCGCAGTGTCTCGGGATCGAGGGCGGCGAGCGCGTCATCGTCTTCACCGAATCGCGGGACACCGCCGAGACCCTCACCGAGTTCCTGGGTGCGCACTTCGAGACGCGGAAGTTCGTCGGCCAGGGCGACAAGGAGGGCTCGGATGGGATGACCCAGACCGAACAGCAGGAGACCCTCGACGCGTTTCGCGCCGGGGAGTTCGAGGTGTTGGTCTCGACCTCCGTCGCCGAGGAGGGGCTCGACGTACCGGAGGTCGACCTCGTGCTCTTCTACGAACCCGTGCCGACCGCGATCCGGTCGATCCAGCGCAAGGGTCGGACGGGTCGTCAGGCCGAGGGCCGGGTGATGGTGTTGCTCGCCGAGGATACCCGCGACGAGGCCTACTTCTGGAAGTCCCGCCACGAGCAGTCGACGATGACGAACGAACTCGGGCGACTGAAGGACTCGGCGGGCGAGATCGAATCCGAACTCGCCCAGCAGGGGCTCGACGCGTTCGCGGGCAAACCGGATCCGGCGGCGGCTACCCCCTCCGTCGAAGTCGAGCCAGGAACGACGACCGCCGGCGACGGTGGCCAGTCGGGGCTGACGGCCTTCGGTCCGCCGACGACCGGCGAGGCCGACACGGAGGACCGAAGCGAATCGGACGGGAACGAATCCGGCACAGCAGAGCGTGACGAGTCGGTCGAAGACGAATCGGTCGACGAGAGCGAGGGGATCGTCGCGACCGCGGCCGGCGAGGGCGAGACCATCGAGATCGTCGTGGACCAGCGCGAACTCGACGCCTCGATCGCGCGCGACCTCTCGACGCGGGAGGACTGCGAGACCAGATTAGAGACGCTCGAAGTCGGCGACTACGTCCTCTCGGATCGGGTGGTGGTCGAGCGCAAGTCGGTGAGCGACTTCCTCGATACGCTCACCGGCGGGGACAGGTCCCTTTTCGACCAGGTCGGCGACGCCGCGCGCCACTACGCAAGACCGGTAGTGGTGATCGAGGGCGAGGACCTCTACGACGAGCGCAACGTCCACCCGAACGCCATCCGGGGCGCGCTGGCGTCGTTGGCCGTGGATTTCGGTGCGAGCGTGCTCCGGACCACGGACGAGGCCGACACCGCGGACCTCCTCCACGTGATCGCGGGTCGCGAACAGGAGTTGGACGACCGCGAGGTCAGCGTCCACGGCGAGAAGGGATCGAAGACCCTGGTCGAACAGCAGGAGTACGTCGTGAGCGCGATCGCGGACATCGGGCCGGTGACGGCGCGGGCGCTGCTCGAGGAGTTCGGCACCGTCGAAGGCGTGATGATCGCGAACGAAGAGGACCTGCTGGAGGTTTCGGGGGTCGGGAAAGTCACCGCCGAGCGGATCCGCGAGGTCATCGGGAGCGACTACGAGCCGTAGCCGCGGTGCGGTTCGAGGCTGCGGTGCGGCGGTACGGTGCGGCCGCCGCAGTGCGGTGGCGGTCGCGGTGTAGTGGTGGAGCCTGGTGGATGAAGGGCGAGGGCGCGTAGCGCCCGAGGGCTTCGGCGGAGGCGGTTGCGGTGCTGTGCGGGGCGGTGCGGGAAGTTAGTGGTTGTGCCGCGAGCGAGCCGTCGGCGAGTGAGCGGGCGCGAGGGTGACCGGAGGGAACCCGACGCGCTTTTGATCCACATTTTGCCAGCGAGTGAGCCGAAGGCGAACGAGCGCAGCAAAAGGTGGGGCTGAAAGGTGGGGGCTGTTTTATCGTACGGACCGGACCGCATCGAGCGCCTCGGCGGCCTCGCGCACGGCGGCGAGGTGGTTGCGGGTTCGGCCGAGGTCCTCGGCGCGCTCGGCGGCGTCGGCCTGACGGCGAAGGGTGCGCGAGAGCGACGCCTCGGTCGCGGCGAGGCCGTCAGCGGTCCCCGACCCCTCCATTCCGGCGGTGGCTCCGTTCGTGGGGGTCCCGTCCGCCGGCGCGCGCTGGCGCTGGTCGGGTGCGGAGACGGGCTCCGAGGGTTCGTTTCGCCCTGCTGCCGTGCCGGTCGGTGAACCTCGTCCGACATCGGCCGACCCGTCGTGCGGGTCGGTGGCGGGGACCTGCTGGTCGGCGGCGCTCCGGGTCGTGGTTTCCTGCGTCGCGTTCGTCGGTTCGGCCGCGGGTTCAGTGGCCGTGTTCCCGGCGGCTGTGTTCTCGGTAGCCGCGGCGTTCCCGGTACCCTCGGACCGTTCGACGGTGCGCTGGCAGGACGAGCAGAAGGTCTGGCCGTCGTAGCGGAAGAGCGGGTTGCCGCACTCGTCACAGTGGACGTCGGTCATCGTCGCACCCTGGAGGAGGAGTTCGCTCATGCGCTCGGTTGTCTCGCGGTCTTCCTCTTCCTCGGCGAAGCGTTCTTCGAGCTTCTTGCGCTCGGCCTCCTTGTCGAATTCGCTCATGCTCGCTCCAAAGGGGCGGGATTCAAAAAGGACTGTGGGTACGCGTTCCCCTGGGTTAGACCAGCACGTCGACGGCGTAGCCGTTCGCTTCGAGTTCCTCGATGAGCGCTTCGACGTGCTCGCGGCCCCGGGTTTCGAGGTCGAGTTCGACCTCCGTCGCGGTCATCCCGATGTCGCGCGAGGTCCGGTCGTGTTTGATGGCGTAGATGTTCGCGCGTCGCTCGGCGATGATCCCGATGAGGTGTTCGAGCGAACCGGGCTGGTCCTTGAGGGTCGTTCGAAGCCGAAGGTAGCGACCGGACTCGACGAGCCCGCGCATCACGACCGTCCGGAGCATGTTGAGGTCGATGTTGCCCCCGCAGAGCGCCGGCACGATGACCTCGTCCTCCTCGTACTCGAACGCGCCCGCGAGCACTGCGGCCATCGGGACCGCACCCGCGCCCTCGACCAGGGCCTTCGAGCGTTCGAGCAGCGTCGTGATCGCCACCGCTATCNCGATGACCTCGTCCTCCTCGTACTCGAACGCGCCCGCGAGCACTGCGGCCATCGGGACCGCACCCGCGCCCTCGACCAGGGCCTTCGAGCGTTCGAGCAGCGTCGTGATCGCCACCGCTATCTCGGGGTCCGAGACCGTGACGACCTCGTCGACGCGCTCCTCGATCACCGAAAACGTCCGTTCGCCCACCCGTCGCGTCGCGATGCCGTCGGCGATGGTGTCCACCCCGTCGAGGGTGTGCACGGAGCCCTTTTCGAGCGATTCCGCCACGCTCGACGCGCCCTCGGCCTGGACGCCGACCACCCGCACGCTGGGATCGATCCCCTTCACGGCGGTGGCGATCCCGGAGATCAGCCCGCCGCCGCCGATCGGCACCACGACGGTGTCGACCTCGGGGAGGTCGTCCATGACCTCGAGACCGATGGTTCCCTGACCCGCCATCACGAGCGGGTCGTCGAAGGCGTGGACGTAGGTTCGGCCCTCCTCGCGTTCGATCTCGTGGGCGCGGGCCTGTGCCTCGTCGTAGTCGGTGCCGTGGAGGACGACCCGCGCGCCGTAGCTTTCGGTAGCGCTGGCCTTCGCGATCGGGGCGTGTTCGGGCATCACGACCACGCTGTCGACGTCCGTACGTGTCGCCGCGAGCGCGACCCCCTGGGCGTGGTTGCCGGCGCTCGCGGTCACGACACCCGCCCTCCGCTCGTCGGGCGAGAGGGCGGCGATCCGGTTGGTCGCCCCGCGGATCTTGAACGAGCCGGTCCGTTGAAACACCTCGAACTTGGGGTGGATCGATGCACCGGAGAGCTCCGAGAGCGAGTAGGAGTATTCGAGCGGGGTGTGGCGGGCGACGCCGGCGACCACCTCGCGGGCGTCGCGGACGTCGGCGAGTTCGATCATGTGGCGTCTGCGCCGCTCGCCGGTATAGCTCTGGTGAAAACGGCGGTGGAGAGGCCGCCGACGCGTGTGACGCGTCGAACCTCCGCCCGGTACCGACTTCAACCCCACGAAAGCGGGGTGAAAGTGAAGGTGTCGTGACCAGTGGCCGAAACTGTGTGTTTCGAAGCCCTTTAGCCCGAGCCGAGGGTTACAGGAAACGATATGGTGAAAGTCAGCGTGGTCGGCGCGGCGGGCACGGTCGGTGCGGCGGCAGGCTACAACATCGCCCTGCGCGGGGTCGCCGACGAGATCGTCTTCGTCGACATCCCCGACCAGGAGGACACCACCGTGGGGCAGGCCGCCGACACGAACCACGGCATCGCCTACGATACCAACACCGAGATCCGCCAGGGGACCTACGAGGACACCGCGGGCTCGGACGTCGTGGTCATCACGGCGGGCATCCCGCGCCAGCCCGGGCAGAGCCGACTCGACCTCGGCGAGGACAACGCCCCGATCATCGCCGACATCGAGTCCTCGCTCGCCGAGCACACCGACGACTTCATCTCGGTGACCACCTCGAACCCGATGGACCTGCTGAACCGCCACCTCTACGAGACGGGCGACCGCCCGCGCGAACACGTGGTGGGCTTCGGCGGCCGGCTCGACTCCGCACGCTTTCGGTACGTGCTCGCCGACCGCTTCGACACCGAGGTCACGAACGTCGAGGCCAGCATTCTGGGCGAGCACGGCGACGCCCAGGTTCCGGTCTTCTCGAAGGTCCGCGTCGAGGGGACCGACCCCGAGTTCTCCGACGACGAGCGCGAGGACATCCTCGAATCCCTCCAGCAGAGCGCGATGAACGTCATCGAGCGCAAGGGCGCGACTCAGTGGGGCCCCGCCACCGGCGTCGGCCACATGGTCGAGGCTATCGTCCGCGATACCGGTACTGTCCTCCCCGGCTCGATGGTGCTGGAGGGCGAGTACGGCCACGAGGGCGTCGGGCTCGGCGTGCCGGTCAAACTCACGAGCGACGGCGCGGAGGTCGTCGACTGGAACCTCTCGGAGTACGAGCGCGAACAGCTCGGCCAGGCCGCCGACAAGCTCGCCGACCAGTACGACTCGATCGCCTGATCGGACCCGTTTTCCTTTCGAGCCGTCTACCCCGCCCGTGGAGTGTCACGTCCGGTACGAGGGCGACGACGACCCCGAGAAGTGCACGGCCAGAAAGCTCGCGCGCTTCGACCTCGTCGCCCTTCACAACTCGGCCCGCGAAACACCCTCGGGGATCGTCCTCGACCCGCACGCCGAGCAGGCGCTCTCGCCAGCCGACCGTCGGGACGCCGACAACCGAGTGGTGGCGCTCGACTGTTCGTGGGAGACCGCCGACGCGGAGCGCTTCTCGCTCCGCGGGCCCCACCGTGCGCTGCCGTTCCTGGTCGCTGCCAATCCCGTCAACTACGGCACACCCTTCCAGCTCACCACCGCCGAGGCGCTCGCCGGCGCGTGTTGCGTTCTCGGGGAGCGCGACGTCGCCGAGACGCTCCTCTCGAAGTTTCGATGGGGACACACCTTCCTCGAACTCAACGACGAACCCCTCCGGCGATACGCCGCGTGTGCCGACTCCGCCGAGGTGGTCGCCGTCCAGTCCGAGTACCTCGCGGACGCCGACTGAGCCGATCCGGCGTTTCGAAAACCCTTAACCCCGCTGACCCGAGATGGAGGACATGGCACGATTCGAAGCGGCGGAGGAGCGCCTCCTCGCGAAGCAGATCTGTATGCGGTGTAACGCACGGAACCCCCCGCGGGCGAACAGCTGCCGGAAGTGCGGCTACAAGAACCTCCGACGGAAGGCCCGCGAACGCCGGAGCGCGTAGACAGTTCTATAGGCCGTCCCGACTCGCCGAGGTTTAAGGCGCTCGGCGTCGATCCTCGGGCATGAAGCGAACCATCGAGACCGACGAGGCCCCCGCAGCGGTCGGCGCGTACAGCCAGGCTGCGACTACCGATTCCCTGGTCTTCACCGCAGGCCAGATTCCGTTCACCCCCGACGGGGAGTCGAAGGCCGACGCCCCGATAGCCGACCAGACCGAACTCGTGCTCGACAACGTGCGCGCCGTGCTCGACGAGGCGGGGGTCGGACTGGACGACATCGTGAAGGTGACCATCTTCCTCGCCGACATCGACGACTTCGAGGAGATGAACGAGACTTACGCGACCTACTTCGACGACGAGCCGCCGGCCCGGAGCGCGGTCCAGGCCGGTGCGCTCCCGAAGGGCGTCGGCGTCGAGATCGAGGCGATCGCGACGCGTTCGTAGTGCGCCCGCGAACGAGATCCGGACTGCTGTGGGGCGTGATCGGCGCGCTCGCGTTCCTCGTGCTCGTCCAGGCCACCGAACTCGCCGGCGGGCTCGGGATCGGCCTCACCCCGAAACTCGGGCTCGCGGTCGTGGTGGGGCTCGTCACGGCCGTCACCAGCTACGTCTTCGAGACCTGGCTGGTGCGGAGCGAAAGGGCTTAACCGCCGACTCGGATAGAACCGACCGAGCCGGGATGGCCGAGTGGTAAGGCGCACGCCTGGAAAGCGTGTTCCCTTTGGGATCCGGGGTTCAAATCCCCGTCCCGGCGCTTCTGCGAGGAACGGACGTGACGAGCGAAGCGCAAACGACGGGGATTTGTGCAGACCGGGCGCGCGCAGCGAAGTGAGCACGTCCGGGCGAGTTCAAATCCCCGTCCCGGCGTTTTGTCGAGCAGAGCGAGACAAAGCAGGGAGCGGCTCTGCCGCGACCGTGTTTTGTCGAGCAAAGTCGTTCGAGACGGCGGAGCCGTCTCGTGATGACGAGAGAGTTTCGCTCTCTCGAACCACGAGGCAAAGCAGGGAGCAGCGTTGCTGCGACCGTGTTTCTGCGAGGGTTTCACGAGCACACCCACGGTACAACGATTCGAGGGACCGACTCGCCAAGCGGTAGATCCGGTCGGTACTCACTCACCGCCCCACTCGCCGCCGACACGGTCCACGCCCATCATCGCGTCGCCGTGGTGCTCGGTGAACACGACCTTCATGTTCTCGTCGGGAACGTCGAACCGATCCCGAGCGTGCTCCATGACCGCGAGAGCGAACGCCCGCTTGCGCTCGAACGAGCGTCCACGTCGGATCTCGGCGTCGAGGAACAGCCTCGGCCCGTCGACGGCCCGACCGAGGTGGAGCGCCGACTCGTCGTGGCCCCGGACCGTCACCGCGACGTGACCGGCGGTCGTCTCCATCTCGTCGGTGTAGAGCCCGGTAACCCGGTCGGCGAACTCGGTCTTCTCGGTCCCCGACAGCGACAACGTCGTGTCGAACTGCAACAACGGCATGGCACGAATCGATCCGGTCGGTGCTTATCGGTTCTGGCGACCGCGAGGAGGTCGCTTCGAACGAGCGTCGCAGCGTGTCGGCGGCAGGGCGCGGACGTGACGACGTGAGCGCCGAGCGCACGGACGCTACGACGGAGCTGCACACGACGACCGAACCGGGCTGGGACAGACAACGGGCTTAATTCCCCGGCCCGCAAGCCTCCGCACGATGGCAGATTCCACGCGGACCCACGCGAACTACACGGTGTTGAACTTCCAAGAACACCTCGGCGAGAGCGCGGACGGGCTCGACGTGCCGTGGGCGGAGTTCGTCGGCAATCACCGGTCCTCGAAGCTCGAGTTCGAGGTCCCGACCGACGGTCCCACGGAACCGTACCTCGAATGCCAGCTCTTCGAGGTCGGAGGCTACGGCCACGAGATCCTGGTCAACGACGACGCCCTCTCGGGGTTCGACGTGCCCCCGTCGCCGGGCTGGCAGTACTGGATGGACACCATCACGGGGGCCGAACTCGTCGAGGGGACCAACACGATCCAGTTCGTTCGCGACGCGGAGGCCCGCGACGACTTCGTGGTCGGCTCGGTGGTCGTCCACTGGAAGGAGCCGCTCGACCGATAGACCGGTTATAAATTCCATCCGAGAGCCGTCCGCCGACGTCCACCGGTACGTTACCGATCCGCACGCCAAACGAACCGTTCCCACGCAGTCTCCGGGTTTTCCCGGTCTCGGGTTCGAAGCCGGGAACGACGCGTTCGTACGGAATGGGTACTTTTATATAGAATCGCAGACAATCAATCGGTGAATCATGAGTCAGCGAATGCAGGGACAGCCCATGATAATCATGGGGGACGACGCCCAGCGCGTTCAGGACCGGGACGCCCAGTCGCACAACATCAACGCGGCGCGGGCGGTCGCGGACTCGGTCCGCTCGACACTCGGGCCGAAGGGGATGGACAAGATGCTGGTCTCCTCGATGGGAGACGTCACCGTAACGAACGACGGCGTCACCATCCTCACCGAGATGGACATCGACAACCCGACCGCCGAGATGATAGTCGAGGTCGCCGAGACCCAGGAGGACGAGGCGGGCGACGGCACCACGACCGCCGTCGCGGTCGCGGGCGAGCTCCTGAAGAACGCCGAGGAGCTCATCGAGCAGGACATCCACCCGACGGCGATCATGCGGGGCTACGACAACGCCGCGAAGCAGGCCCGCGAGGAGATCGCCGACATCGCCGAGCAGGTCGAGGCCGACGACACCGAGCGCGTCCGGAAGGTCGCCGAGACCTCGATGACCGGCAAAGGGGCCGAAGCCAACAAGGAACAGCTCGCCGACCTCATCGTCGAGGCCGTCCAGAACGTCACGGTGGAGAACGACGTCGGCGAGAACGTCGTCGACCTCGAATTCGTCAACATCGAGACCCAGACCGGCGGATCGGTTCCCGACTCCGAGCTCCTCTCGGGTGCGGTCGTCTCGAAGGACCCGGTCCACGACACCATGCCGACCGACGTCGAGGACGCCTCGGTGCTGCTCCTCAGCGAGGCCGTCGAGGTCGAGGAGGCCAACGTCGACTCCCAGGTCAGCCTCTCGGACCCCGACCAGCTCCAGCAGTTCCTCGACCAGGAGGACAGCCAGCTGAAGGCGAAGGTCGACCAGATCAAGGAGACCGGCGCTGATGTCGTCTTCTGCCAGAAGGGCATCGACGACCTCGCCCAGCACTACCTCGCGAAGGAGGGCATCCTGGCCGTTCGCCGTGCGAAGAAATCCGACATCGAGTTCCTGAAGGAGGTCGTCGGGGCGAACGTCGTCTCGGACCTGAAAAGCGCCACCGAGGCCGACCTCGGCCACGGCTCGATCACTCGCGACGAGGACGAGGAGCTGTTCTACGTCGAGGGCGACGACGCCCACGGCGTGACGCTGCTCCTTCGCGGCTCGACCGACCACGTCGTCGACGAGCTCGAACGGGGAATTACGGACGCACTGGAAGTCGTCGCCCAGACCGTTTCGGATGGGCGCGTGCTCCCCGGCGGCGGTGCGATCGAGGTCGAACTCGCCTCCCGGCTCCGCGAGTACGCCGATTCGGTCTCCGGCCGCGAGCAGCTCGCGGTCGAGGCGTTCGCCGACTCGATCGAACTCGTCCCCCGCGTGCTCGCCGAGAACGCGGGCCTCGACCCGATCGACACCCTCGTCGAGCTCCGCTCGGCTCACGAATCCGGCGAGGGTCGTGCGGGACTCAACGTCTTCACCGGCGACGTCGAGGACACCTTCGAGGCGGGCGTCGTCGAGCCCGCCCACGCGAAGGAGCAGGCGCTCTCCAGCGCGACCGAGGCCGCGAACCTCGTGCTCAAGATCGACGACATCATCGCGGCGGGCGACCTCTCCACCGCGGGCGGCGACGAAGGCGGCCCCGGTGGCGCGCCCGGCGGGATGGGCGGCATGGGTGGTATGGGTGGCATGGGTGGCATGGGCGGCATGATGTAACCGCGTTCGGTTACTCACTCCTCCCGTTTCGACCCACGCACCGCGCGAAAACCCCTCCGTTGCGACCGTTCTTTCGACCCGATACGATAGCAGTCGGGACCACAGCGAATGTCGCGGGGCCTGAACGCACGATTCGACCGAGCAGCGTCCCTCGATCGCCGCGCATCCGGACTCAACCGACTGCCACGCGTGGGTTGTGCCTCTATATTCGGAGCCCTATCGAAAACGCGGAGAAAGTATTTATCACTGACCAGTGAACGGCGATAGCATGGGTGCGAACGTCTCCTCACTCCTCGTCGGTCGCGACCAGCGCCGCTCCCGACGGTTCTCAGCCTTGGCGGGTGTGTTCGCCCTCGCGAGCACGCTGGTCTACACCGCGATAGTGCTCGGCGGGCTTCCGGACACCTTCCCGTTCATGGTCGGGCCGGTCGTCGTCGTCCTCGGTGCCGCGACGGTCTGCGCCTACCTCAACGACGGGCTTCTCGTCAGCGGATCGATAACGGGGCTGTTCGCGGTCGGCGGGATCGTCGCGATGCACGTCGATGCCGGTCTCGGCCCGGTCAGCTATCCCGTCTCGCTGGCGACGGACATCCGTATCCTCGCTATCTTCGTCGGGGTGGGGATCGCCGGGTCCCTCGTCGGTGCCGTCGCCCGACGTGTCGTTACTCGCGTCTTTTGATCGTCCAACGATACTACCAGCTATTTCATCAGATCCCGGAGCGGCAATGGCGAACGGAACGACTCTTCACCACTATGGGTTCGTCGTCGATTCGGCTGCTGTCGCCGCTTCGGTCGCCGTCGAATCCGTCGGCCGCGGTGCGGTCGTCGTCACCGCTCCCGGCACCGTCGTGGTCCGGTTTCGCGCGGTATCGACCCAGGCCGGCCGTTCCGGCGATGGGGTCGTGCCGACGTCGTCGTAGGTCACGACGGTCGTCGCCGTGGCGGACTCGTTGTCGGCGAACGTCGCCCGCATCACGCGATAGCGCTGGATCAGTCCGTTCGGACCCACGACCAGTCGGAACGTCGTGCCGTCCATCAGTTGACTCTCCGTGCGCCCTCGAACGACGTAGACGGGAGTGCCGTTGTGCGCCCGCTCGGCCACCGAGGTCCCGGCGAGGCTGGTCGAGTCGAGGAGGTATTCGAGGCTTCCGGCACCGTAGGTCCCGACGCGTTGCTGGCTGCCGACCGCGATGCGGTCGTAGCTCGTCGTTCCGTTCGTGTACGTTCGGTTCACGAGCAGCTCGCCGTCGCGCTGCCAGGCCTCGATGTGGCTCGGCTCGTCGGTTCCGTTCCGGTCGAGGACGAGACGAACCGCCTCGCCCGACGGCCCCGCGTACGTCGCGCTCGTACCGCGAGTGGCGACCGACCCGTTCGCGAACTCGACGGTGGTGTTCGAGCGGGTCGTGAACGACCGGTCCTCGAGGGCGTCGGCGTGCGCGGCCAACAGCGCGTCGGGGTCCTCGATCCCCCGACGCGTGAGGCCGGGCGCGAGCGCCGGGTGGGCCGTCGCCGTCGGCCGGTCGGTCGGCACCGCGGCGGGCGTCACCGTCGCCGTCGATTCGCCGTCGCCGCCGAGCGCGCCGTTACAGCCGGCGAGGACCACCAGCGCGACGACCACCAGCGCGACGACCACCAGCGACCGCCACCTCATCCGTTCGTGGTCGCCATCGTGTCGTTCGACGCGGTTCGGTTCATCGCCGTCCCGACCCACGCGGGGCGCTCGGGTACCTCGGTCGTGCCGACCCCGGAGAAGGCGGCGGTCCGCACGAGCGGGCTGCTCGCGTTCCCCGCCGGGCTCGTTTCGGTGCGAAGCTCGTGGATGACGCCGCGTTCGTCGACCACCAGCCGGAGGGTTGCCTCCCCACCGGTGGTCGTGTCGGCGGTGTCGCTCGTGACGACGTAGCGGGTGGTCCCGTTCGACCGGCGCTCGCTCACCGAGGTGTTCGCGGGGCCGTACCCTTCGAGGGCGTACTCGACACCGCCGCTCACGGCCCCCGACCGACCGCTCGCATCCGGCGGGAGTCGCTCGTAGCGGGTGGTGCCGTTGGCGTAGGTGTTGTTGACGAACACCGGGCCGCCGTCCGTCCAGACCTCGCGGTGGGCGGGCACCCCGCCGGTCGTGACCGACGTGGCGCTCCCGCGCTGTTCGACGACCGAATCGAGCCCCTCGCCGGGCGACCCCACGCGGACGACGCTCGACGTATCGACGAGCACCGAGCCGTTCGCGGTTCGCGCGGTCGCGTTCGTGGTTCTGGTGAACGACTGATTTCCGAGGATCGACTCGTGGGCCGCGACCAGCGCGCTCGCGTTCACTACGCCGGCGTCGGTGAGTCCCGGCGCGAGCCGTTCGTTTCCGGTGGTCTCGTTCGCCGTCGACGGTCCCGTGGTCCCGGCGGATCCCCCATCGAGGACCCCGCTGCATCCGGCGAACACGACGGCGACGACGAGAACCAGTCCGGCGGTACGGCGCATGATAGCACTCGAAACCATCGACGCAAACCTCTTTCGTTGGTCCGTCCCATCCATCGTGGTCGATCGCCACGCCCGACAGAACTGGTGGCACTTATTGCCACCGCGCGAAAACGCCCGGCATGGATACCCTCCTGCTCGACCGCGAGGCGGTCGACGCGAACGCCCGGATGGACGAGGTTACCGACGCCGTGAGCGCGGCCTTCGCGGCCTACGAACGTGGCGACGCCCGAATGCCCGCGAAGTCCTACATCGACCTCCCCGAGTACAACGGGGACTTCCGGTCGATGCCGGCCTACATGGACGCCGGCGACTGGGACGCCGCCGGGATCAAGTGGGTCAACGTCCACCCCGACAACCCCCAGAAGTTCGACCTCCCGACCGTGATCGGCACGATGATCTACTCGGACCCCGAGACCGCGATGCCGCTCGCGATCATGGACGGCTCCGAGGTCACGATGAAACGCACCGGCGCGGCCGCCGCGGTCGCCACCGACCACCTCGCGATCGACGAGGCCAGAAGCCTCGGACTCGTCGGCGCTGGGGTCCAGTCCTACACCCAGGTCGAGGCCATCGCCGCGGTCCGCGACATCGAGGAGATCGTCGTCTCGGACCTCGACGAGGCGGCCATCGAGGCGTTCGTCGACGCCTTCTCCGACCGCTTCGACGTTCGTGGCGGCTCGATCGCCGAAGCCGCCGCCTGCGACGTGCTTTCGACGGTGACCCCGAGCACCGAACCGCTCGTCTCGCGGGAGCACCTCGGGGCCCACACCCACGTCAACGCGATGGGGGCCGACGCCGCCGCGAAACAGGAGCTCGACCCCGCAATCCTCGAAGCGGCGAAGCTCGTGATCGACGACCACGACCAGACGACTCACTCGGGCGAGATCAGCATCCCCTACACCGACGGCACGATCGGCGACGAGGACATCGACGCCGCGGTGGGCGAGATCGTCGTCGGCGAGCGGCCCGGCCGGACCGACGACGACGGCATCACCGTCTTCGACAGCACCGGGCTCGCGATCCAGGACGTGGCGACCGCTCACGTGGTCTACGAGCACGCCCAGGAGACGGGCGACGTCGACTCGTTCGCGTTCGTCAGCCGGTAGCTTCCTCGGGGCGGTCGCCCGAGCCGAACGCCCGGTCGAGCAGCCAGTAGACCACGAACAGCGGGATCACGGGCAGGGCGACCACGAACATGACGATGAAGATCCCCCAGCCGATGGCGTCCATCTCGGTGTTTCGATGCGGCCTGGAGAGGGGCGTGACGGTTCTGATTCCCGAGTCGTCTTCTTCGGTGTCGTCGCTGCTCATACCCACCCTACGCCACTGGGCGTCAAGAACGTCGCGGCTTCCCGACCAATGACAAGGTAAAAACCCGACCGTGGTCAATGACACCCAAGCCGTCTCTCATGTCTCGACAGGACACCTACGACCACACCGCCATCGAACAGACCTGGCAGGCTCGCTGGGACGAGGCCGGCGTCTACCGAACGCCGAACGACGCGACCGACCCGGCCTACGTCCTCGCGATGTTCCCCTACCCGTCGGGCCAGCTCCACATGGGCCACGTCCGGAACTACACCATCACCGACGCCTACGCCCGCTACCTCCGGATGCAGGGCGAGGACGTCCTCCACCCGATGGGCTGGGACTCGTTCGGAATGCCCGCCGAGAACGCCGCGATCGAACGCGAGAGCGACCCCCGGGAGTGGACCATGGACTGCATCGACACCATGCGCGACCAGATGCGGTCGGTGGGGCTCGGCTACGACTGGGAGCGCGAGGTCACGACCTGCGAACCCGACTACTACCGATGGAATCAGTGGTTCTTCAAGCAATTCTACGAGGACGGCCTCGCCGAGCAGAAGGGCGGCGAGGTCAACTGGTGTCCCTCGTGTGAGACCGTGCTGGCAAACGAGCAGGTCGAGGGCGAGGACGAACACTGCTGGCGGTGTGGCACGCCCGTCGAGTCACGAACCCTCGACCAGTGGTTCCTCTCGATCACCGAGTACGCCGACGAACTGCTCGACGGGATCGACGACCTAGACGGGTGGCCCGACAGCGTTCGCGGGATGCAGCGCAACTGGATCGGCCGCCAGGAGGGCGCGCGGGTCGAGTTCGAGATCCCGGGGTTCGGCGGGTGCGAGGCCTTCACGACCCGGCTCGACACCGTCCACGGCGCGACCTTCTTCGCGCTCGCGCCGGGTCACGAGGTCACCCAGGAACTGATCGCCGAAAACCCCGAACTCGAAGCCCAGGTCGAGACCCTTGACCCGGACGCCGACGGCGACGAGAAACGCGGTGTCTTCACGGGCGAGCACGCGGTCAACCCGCTGACGGGCGAGGAGATACCCGTTTACGTCGCAGATTTCGTGCTCTCGGACGTGGGTACGGGCGCGCTGATGGGTGTTCCCGGCCACGACGAGCGCGACCACGAGTTCGCCAGCGAGTACGACATCGAGATCCGGCAAGTCGTCGCGCCCGCGGACGGCGACGGCTCGCTCGACATCGAGGACGGAGCCTACACCGAGGACGGCGTGCTGGTCAACAGCGGCGAGTACGACGGGCTGGAGAGCCACGCGGCCCGCGACCGCTTCGTCGACACCATCGAGAGCGCGTCACACCACACCCAGTACCGCCTCCGCGACTGGCTGATCAGCCGCCAGCGCTACTGGGGTACCCCGATCCCCATCGTCCACTGCGAGGAGTGCGGTGCCGTGCCGGTCCCCGACGAGGATTTGCCGGTGGAGCTCCCGGAGTTCGTGCCGACCCCGACCGGCAACCCGATCGAGGAGGTCGAGTCGTTCGTCCGGACCGAGTGTCCCGAGTGTGGCGGCCCCGCCGAGCGCGAGACCGACACCATGGACACCTTCATGGACTCGTCGTGGTACTTCCTCAGGTTCGTCTCGCCCGACCTCGACGACGCGCCGTTCGACACCGACCGCGCGAACGACTGGATGCCGGTCGACCGGTACGTCGGCGGGGTCGAACACGCCGTCCTGCACCTGCTCTACGCCCGCTTTTTCACCCGTGCGATCTCGGACATGGGGATGGTCGACGTCGAGGAGCCGTTCGACAACCTGACGAATCACGGGATGGTGTTGCTCGAGAACCGCGCGATGTCGAAGAGCCAGAACCACGTCGTCTCGCCCGACGAGATCATCGCGGAGTACGGTGCCGACACCGCGCGGCTGTTCATGATGAGCGTCGCGGGCCCCGAGACGGACTTCAACTGGACCGACCGCGGCGTGCGCTCGAACAACGAGTTCGTCCGACGGCTCCATGGAACCGTCACGGAGTTCGTCGAGGGAACCACCGAGACGGCCGAAGCAGGGGAGCGCCCGATCGACGAGTACGTCGCGCGCGAGGTCGACGCGACGGTCGCCGCGGCGACCACGGGCTACGACGGCTTCCGGTTCGACGAGGCGCTCCGGGAGGCCCGCGCGCTGGTCACGCTGCTCCGGCAGTACCGCGAGCGGGTCACGCCCGACGCGTCGACGTTCGAACGCGGCCTCCGGGTCGCGGTCCGGCTGCTCGCGCCCGTCGTCCCGCACGTCGCCGAGGAGTGCTGGGAGGCGCTCGGCGAGGACGGCTTCGTGGCCGAGGCCGACTGGCCGGTCGCCGGGAGCGACGTCGACTACGCCGCCGAGCGCCGGCTGGTCGAGAACACCCGCGAGGACGTCCGGCACATCGTCGACGTCGCCGACATCGAGGATCCCGAGGAGATCGAGGTCGTGGTCGCGCCCGCGTGGAAGCACCGCGCGCTCGACATCGCCATCGAGGCCGACGACGACGTCGTGGGAAGCGTGATGCGCGACGAGGCGCTCCGAACCCGTGGCGAGGCCGCTGCCGACTACGCGAAGGACCTCGCGGCGAACCACCAGTCGCTGACCGAAGCGCTCGCGCCCGAGACCGAACTCGCCGCGCTCCGGCGGGCGGCGTGGCTGTTCGAACGCGAGTTCGAAGCCGACGTGACGATCGTCCCCGCCAACGAGGCCGACGAGAGCGTGGCGAAGAAGGCTACCCCGGGCCGACCCGCGATCCAGATCGACTGAGCCGGGAGCGTCCTGCGCCCGATCGATCACCCTCACTCTTCTTTGCTGATCGTCGCGTATTCGTCCCATGACAGCCTCCGACGGGTGCGAACGGCTGCTTCGACACCGCTTGCGAGCACAGCGGATCGCGCCTCGGGCCGCCAACGACGTGACCGTCGGCGATCTCGTCGGGTCGGTCTGTGGAATCCAGGCCCAGGAGAAACCCGCCGCCGCGCTCTCGGTGCGTGCCCGGCGTCGGGGGCTGACGGCCACGGACGTCGAACGCGCGCTCTACGACGAGCGGTCGGTCGTCCGGACGTGGTGTATGCGCGGGACCTTCCACCTCGTCGCGACGGCGGACCTGCCGTGGTTGCTGGCGGTGTTCGGCCCGACGTTCGCGACGCGTGGCCCCGACCCACGCCGGCTCGCCGAGTGGGGATTCGACGAGGAGCGGGTCGAAGCGGCCGTCGAGACCATCGGGGACGTGCTGGCCGACGAGGGACCGCTCACGCGCGAAGGCATCGCCGAGCATCTCGTCGACCGCGGTGTCGCCGTAGACACGGCGACACAGGCCGTCTATCACCTGATACGGCGGGCGGCGCTCCGGGGTGTCGTCTGTGAAGTCGCACCCATCGATGGGACGAACGCCTACGACCGTCTCGATAGCTGGGTCGATCCCGGCCCTGCGCCCGATCACGACGACGCGCTCGCCACGCTCGCCCAGCGCTATCTCGCGGCGTACGGACCGGCGACCCGTGCGGACTTCGCGGCGTGGAGCGGTCTCTACGCGAAGGACGTGAAGACGGCGTGGGCGTCGCTGACCGACGACGCACGCGAACTGGAGACCGACGCCGGCGAGGCGCTGATGCTGGAGCAGGCGGACTCGGACGACCCGCCGATCGAATCCCTCTCGGTCCGGCTGCTCCCCGGCTACGACACGTATCTGCTGGGCTACAAGAAGGAACATCGCCCGGTCCCCGACGGCTACGAGTCGCACGTCTGGCCAGGTGGCGGTATCATTCGGCCGACCGTGCTGGTCGATGGGGGCGTCGTGGGAACGTGGCGACTCGACCGGTCGCGGAAAACGACGGGCATCGACGTCACACCGTTCGAGTCGCTCGACGAGTCGATTCTGAAGCGAGTAGAGCACGAGGCGACGGACGTGGGCCGGTTCCTGGACGAGTCGATCGAGTGTCGCGTGCTGCGTCCCGACTGAACTCCAGTGCGTGTTCCGCCGCGTCGACCGGCCCGCAAACGGTTTGGGGGTACGGTCCGCGGCCAGCTCATGGGCCGATTCGCCGCAGACGTGCAAGCCCACTTCCGGGAGCGCCTCGCGACGCTCGCACCCGACTTCGACTGGACGACCGAGCACCGGATCGGGCGGACGCCCGTCGACGTGGCCGGCGAGTCCGCGACTCGCCTCGTTGTGGTGGAGTTGGAGTGGCGCAGAGCGGACCCGGCGGACAACACCGCGAAGCTCTTTCGCCACCTCGCCGAGGACGTGCTCGCCGGTCGCGTCGACGTCTTTCAGCTGTTCACCCGGTACTACGACCTCGCGAACGGCGGGGTCTCCTCGAAACGTGAAAACGCCGAGTTCGTTGGTCGCACCGCCGCCACGACGTTCAATGGGTTCCAGTACCACCCCCTCGAGTTCGAACTCGACCCGCCGAAGCGTGGGACGGAGCGGCCGGCGGGGTGGCGAGCGGTCGCGGATACCGCCGCACGGAACGTTCGCGATCGGATCTGAGCGCGGCGCTTCAGCCGTCGAGCGCGACGAGCCCCGATTCGTCCGCGTCTTCGAGCACCGCGCGGGCGTGGCCGTCGGGGTCGACGGACTCGTAGACCGATTCGACCTCGCCGTCGGCGAGCACGAACGTGGTTCGGGCCACGAAGTCGTCCTCGACGTCGAGGCCGAAGGCGTTCGCGACCTCGCCCTCGGGATCGGCGAGCAGGTCGAAATCGAGGTCGTTGTCCTCGGCGAATCGCTCGTGGGAGTCGACGTCGTCGGTCGAAACACCGTAGACCGTCAGCCCGGCGTCGCGGTAGGTCTCGTGTTCGGCCGCGAACTGGTTGGCTTCGAGTGTACAGCCGGGCGTGTCGTCGCGCGGGTAGAAGTAGACTACCGTCGGCTCGTCGAAGTCCGGCGAGACGGACTCGCCGTGCTGGTTCGTCGCGCTCACGTCGGGTGCCGGGTCGCCGGTCGAGAGGACCATGTCCCTCCTCCGGGCGGGTGCCGAAAGTCGGTTCCGTTCCTCAGTCGATGTCGATGCTGCGCGAGTCCGAATCGCTCGCCGCCTTCGGGAGCGTCACGGTCAGCACGCCGTTGGTGTACGACGCGCTCGCCTCGCCTTCCTCGACCTGCTCGGGGAGGGTCAGCGACCGGCTCACCGACTGCGTGTGGCGTTCGCGCCGGAGGTAGTCGCCGTCGGATTCTTCGGACGACTCGTCGCGCTCGGCGGTGATGCGGAGGGTTCGGTCGGCGACCGAGAGGTCGATCTCCTCGCGGTCGTACCCGGGCAGGTCGGCCGTGACCTCGAAGCTGTCCCCGGCGTCGGCGAGGTCGACGGAGACCGACTGGGTCGCGGGGACGGGCATCTCGTCGAACCGCCCGAACTGGTCGTTCATGCGGTCGAACATCCGCTCGATCTCGTCGAAGGGGTTGCGTCGGGACATTTTCACCTCACTGTAGGCTCGCGAGGCAGTTAAATCTCACTCGACGACGTGTTCGGTATCGTAGGAGCCGAGCCGTCGGACCCACCCCGCCTCAGCGAGGGTCTCGATCTCCTCGACGGCGGCCCGGGTTCGGTCCTCGTAGAGGCCCGCCTCGATGTCGATGTGGAAGACGTAGTCCCCGAGGCGTTCGCCGCTCGGTCGTGACTCGATCCGGGTGAGGTTGATGCGGCGGTCCGCGAACGGTCGGAGGAGGTCGAGCAGGAGTCCGGGGTGGTTGTCGTCGGGGTAGACGATCAGCGAGCTCTTGCCGCCCGCCGCCGAGCGCTCGGCGGTCGGGGCCACCACGAGGAAGCGGGTCGCGTTCGAGGTCCGGTCCTGGATGTCCTCGCCGAGCACCGAGAGCCCGCCGTCGGCGGTGCCGGGGTGGGCGATCGCCGCCACGTCCGGGTCCTCTCGCGCGCGCTCGACGCCTCGGGCGGTACTGGTGACGGATTCGAGGGTCGCGTCGGGGTGCTCGGCGTCGAGGTAGCTCCGACACTGGGCGAGCGCCTGGGGGTGGCTCGCCACGACCGAGAAATCGCCCGTCTGCGCCAACAGTGCGTGGCGGATCGGGGTGATGAGTTCGCGTACCACCGCGACCTCGAACTCGGCGAGCGCGTCGAGGCTCTCGGTGACGGAGCCCTCGATGCTGTTCTCGACCGGGACGATCCCCCGGTCGGCCTCGCCCGTGGCGACCGCTTCGACGATGCCGGTGACTGATTCGCGGAACTCGACCCCCTCGCCGACGGCCCCGGCCGCGCGATGGGAGTAGGTACCCGCCGGACCCAACGTGACGATCCTCATCGGTGGCCATTCCCCGCACCCGGGCAAAAGCGTGTGGGGTCCGGCGGTGGCGGCGCGGCCGCGGCGGTTGCGGCCCGCGGTGTGGCGGTTGCGGTGCGGCCGCGGCGGGTGCGGCGGGGCGGTCGCGGTAGCGGTACGGTCCTGGCGGATGAAGGGCGAGGCGCGAGTGAAACGAGCGCCGAGGGCTTCGGCGGAAGCGGTTGGCGGTCGCTGTGCCGTACGGTTTGCTGAGCGGTTGCTGTGTGGATAGTGATTGCACCGCGAGCGAGTGGAACGAGCGAGCGGGCGCGAGGGTGACCGGAGGGAACCCGACGCGCTTTTGATCCACATTTTGCCAGCGAGGGAGCGAGCGCTAGCGAGCGACTGAGCGCAGCAAAAGGTGGAGTGGTATGCGTGGGACCGGATTTGAACCGGCGGACCTCTACAGGACAGCGCCCTCAACGCTGCGCCGTTGGCCTGGCTTGGCTACCCACGCGCGGTCTGTCGTACCCCGCCGTCCGATAAAAGCCCTTTGTTGACGGTCCGATGTGCGGCGGGGTGTCAGGCCACGCCCCCACATCCCTCGCCGCCGGCGGTTCGTGCCCGTGGATCGACCGACGGCGGTCGAAGTTGTGTCTTTTTTGTGGGTCGAGGCCGAACGACCCGGTTGGATGGAAATCGGTCGTTTCGAACGCCATACGGTGCGGCGGGATGGTACGAAGGCGACGGTCGACGGGTCGCGACCCGGCGGGTGGGTGGTCCACGGGGACGACACCGGACGGGACGGTGAGCGAGGGTAGCACGGATGGCGCTCGCCGACTTCGTCTTCGTCTCGCTCACGACGGTTCAGATCGTCGCGCTGGTACCGACGCTCCGGGATGCCGAGAGTCGGATCCCCCGACTCACCTCCGCCACCGCGGCGTTCGTGTGGTTCGCCTACTCGTTGACCTATCTCACGATGGGGCTCGTCTTCGCCGCGGTCTCCGGCACGGTCGGTGCCCTGATGTGGGCGTACATCCTCCTGAAGAAGCCGACGGTCGACGACATCGAGCTCCCGTCGACCGACTGACCCGAACCGACGGCCCCCGGAACGGCCGGGGAAGACCGTCAGTGCCGGGGCGAACGCTATGGAATCGAGAGCACGCGACCACAGAGGGCGCAGGGGAGCGTATACTGACCCGGGCGACGGCAGCCCGGTTCGTCGTACCACGTTTCTCCGCCACAGTTCGGGCAGGTCGCGATCGGCATACGAGGGCCATCGCTGGCGGCTGGTTATCACCTTTCCATGTACCGGGACCGACACGATCCCCGAACCAAAGGCGGAGAATCGGTCTCGTCGGGCCGAGAACGTCTGTCCTGGTCCACTCCCGCCGGGTCTCCCTCCACAATGGCGGCTAACGGGCATTCAGTTGTAAGTCTTCACCTCCCCTCTGAAGAGGCTCGCTACGACACGAAACCGGGTCCGCCGGTCGTCAGTCGGCCGAGAGACCGGCGAGCTCCCGGGGTGGGCCACCGGCTATCCGGTCGCGGTCGTGGTCGGCCTCGAAGTCGTGGTTCGGCCCGACCGCGACGATCCGTTTGGGGTTGATGTCGGGATGGGTTCGGTAGTAGTGTTCGCGGATATGGTCCATCCGAACCGTCTCGGACACCCCGGGGAGCTGGTAGAGCTCCTTCAGGTAGTTCCAGAGGTTCGGGTACTCCGCGATCTTCCGGACGTTGCACTTGAAGTGGGTGTGGTAGACGTCGTCGAAGCGGACCAGCGTGGTGAACAGACAGACGTCGGCCTCGGTGAGGGCGTCACCACAGAGGTAGCGCTGGTCGGCGAGGACCTCCTCCCAGTGGTCGAGCGCGTCGAAGAGTTCGGAAACGGCGTTCTCGTAGGCGTCCTGACTCCCCGCGAAGCCCGCGCGATAGACCCCGTTGTTGATCGGTTCGTATATCGCGTCGATCGTCTCGTCTATCTCGTCGCGCTTGCCTTCGGGATAGAGCGTCGCGTCGTTGGCGAACTCGTCGAAGGCGGTGTCGAGCATCCGCATCACCTCCTCGGATTCGTTGTTGACGATGGTCTCTCGTTCCTTGTCCCAGAGCACGGGCACCGTCACGCGGCCCGTGAACTCGGGATCGGCCTTCACGTAGGCCTCGCGGAGGTAGTCGAAGCCGTTCTGCGAGTCGGGCGTCGTACCGTCCTTCCCGGGGGTGAACTGCCAGCCGTCCTCGGCTCGGTAGGGGTCGACGACGTCGACCGAGACGACGTCTTCGAGCCCGCGGAGCGCGCGCGTCACGAGGGTCCGGTGGGCCCACGGGCAGGCGTAGGAGACGTAGAGGTGATAGCGGCCGGACTCGGCGGGAAACTCGGCGTCCGGGTCCGCCTCGACCCAGTTCCGAAAGCTCGTCTCCTGTCTGTCGAACTCGCCGTCGTCGTTCGTACTCTCATAGGCGTCGGTTCGCCACTCGCCGTCGACCAGCATGTTCATGGGTGGTCTAAGGGGCCCGTCGTTCATAGGGCGTGTGGTGGGACTCCTTCGATGGGTTTATTCGCCCTCTCGGCGTTCCACTTCGTACTATGTCCGACAAACCCGCCTCGATGTACCGGGAGATCTCGAAGCCCGCGTACACCCGCAAGGAGTACATCACCGGGATTCCGGGTTCGACGGTCGCCCAGCACAAGATGGGCGACGTCCGCACCGACCCCGAGGAGTACCCCGTCCAGATCAGCCTCTCGGTCGACGAGGAGATACAGATCCGCCACGGCGCGATGGAGGCCTCGCGCCTCTCGGCGAACCGATATCTCATCAAGAACTTCGGGGAAGGCAACTACAAGATGATCCTCCGAAAGTTCCCCCACCACGTCCTCCGGGAGAACAAGCAGGCGACGGGCGCGGGCGCGGACCGTGTCTCCGACGGGATGCGACAGGCCTTCGGCAAGCCCGTCGGCACCGCGGCGCGGATCAGTGCCGGTGAGCGCCTCTTCACGATCTGGTGTGAGCCCGACCAGGCCGACGTCGCGAAGGACGCCCTCCGGCGGGCGTACAACAAGGTCGGCACCCCGTGTACGATCACCGTCGAGCGCGGCGAAGAGCTGCTCGTCGCCTGAGTTCTCGAAGGCTTTTGTCGCCGGCGGGTTTCGGTACGGTATGCTCAGACTCGCGGTCGCCACCGGGAAGGAGACGTTCGAGCGGATGCGCGTGCCGTTGGCCGACCGCGACATCGAGGTCGACCAGGTCGTCACCGAACAGCGGACGATCCCGCTGACCGACCCGGGCTCCGAGTGGGAGGGGTTCGACGTCGGCTTCGTCCATCCCTCGCGGCTCATCGAGGGCGGGGTCGCCGACGCGCTGCTCGACGTGCCGTGGGTCAACGACCGTGAGGACATCCTGACCTCGCGGAACAAGGCCGACGTGCTCGCTCGCCTCTCGCGGGCGGGCCTCCCGACCCCGCGAAGCGTGCTGGTCTCGGATCCGATCGACGAGGCCTCGATCGTCGAGACCTTCGAGGCGTTCGACCCGCCCGTGGTCGTCAAACCGAACTCCACGACCCGGGGGACGGGCGTGGTCAAAGTCGACGACCTCGATTCGTTCCTCGGCGTGACCGACTACCTCCGATTGATCCACGACGACCCCGCGACCGCGGACCGCTCGTTTCTGGTCCAGGAGTACCTCCCGGACGCCACCGACTACCGCGCGATGTGTATCGACGGGGAGTACGCGGGTGCGGTCGAGCGCCGACTCCCCGAGCCCGAACGGGCGACGGGCCGCTGGAAGCACAACGTCCACCGCGGGGCCGAGGCCGACGGGGTCGACCTCCCCGGCGACCTCCGGGAGCTCGCCGAGCAAACCGCGGCCACCCTCGACATCCCGTGGCTCGGGGTCGACATCCTCGTGAACGACGACCGCGCGGTGGTCTCGGAGACCAACGCCCGGCCGACCATCGACGCCGCGACGAAGTACGAACCCGGCTTCTACGACGACCTCGCGGACCTCATCGAAGCTCGGGTCTGAGTGCCGCCGACTGCGGCTGCGGTGGCGGCGCGGGGCGGCAGCGGTGCGGCCGTATCGTGGCGGTGCGGCTGCGGTGGCGGTGCGGTCCTGGCGGATGAAGGGCGAGCGCCGGAGGCGCGAGGGCTTCGGCGGATGTGGTCGCGGTGCTGTGCGGAGCGGTTCGGCGGTTGGTAAGTTATCGTACCGCGAACGAGCCGAAGGTGAGTGAGCGGCAGTTTTTAGTCCAGGTTTTTGCAAGGAGTGGTGCGCGGAGCGCACCCGACGCAGCAAAAAAGTGGGGCTTTAGAGATCGATGTCGGCGGAGGTGTCGCTGCGTTCGAAGACGACTTCGAGGATGCCGTTGTTGTAGGTGGCGTTCGCCGAGCGTTCGTCGACCCGCGTGGGCAGCCGCACGCGCTCGGTGACCTCGCGGCGGTCGCCGGCGGCGTCGATGGTGAGCCGGCGACCGTCGCAGGTGAGGTCGATGGCGTCCTTCTCGATGCCCGGGAGGTCCGCGACGACGCGCACCGACTCGTCGTCCTCGTAGACGTCGACGTGGGCACCGGTGCCGTCGATGGTGTCGGTGTGGATGTCGACGTTCCCGTTCATCATCCCGTCCATCATCCGCTCTATCTCGTTGAAGATGTCCTCGAACGGGTCGCGGTCGTCACGGTCGCCCGGTTGCATAGCCACTGGTATGCGAGGGCGGGACAAAAGGGTTAGGCTACCACTTTTTTACTTCGTCGGGTGCGCTGACGCGCACCACTCCTCGCAAAAACCTGGACTAAAAAGGGCCGCTCGTTCGCCTCCGGCTCACTCGCGGTACAATTACTAACACCTCCGCAACCGCCCCGCACAGCACCGCTCCGCGACCACCACATACCTCCCCAACCGACTGCGCTCCTCGTTCGCTCGTTTCACTCACTCACTGCGGTGCTCATCCCTCGCACGCCGATTCGCGGTCGGCGCTCACCGTCGTTCGCGCCGACCGTGTGCGCGCACCAACGCATTCAGTTCGAGCTGTCGAGTCGTGGCCTCAGAACCCGATGCCGAGCGCGTCGTTCGTCGTCTCGACGCTCTCGGCGGCATCGGCGGTTCCCGCCACCGCGCGCACCGCGTCGACGTTCTCGGGCACGACGTCCGACTCCTGGTGGATGGCCTGGAACAGGTAGAGGTCGTTCCCCTCCATCGAGACCGACTCGCCCCAGAGGCAGTTCTCCCAGAGGTCGCCCCGCGGCCGACCCGCGTCGAGCGCGAACTCCTTGAGCTTGCCCGCGCCGTCGATGCCGAACCGCTCGGGCACCACGAACAGCCGCGACTCGCCTTCGAGGAGTTCCCTGACCTCCTCCGCGTCCGGCTCGGCTTCGAGCGAGACGTTCACGCTGTGCATGTGCATCAGCGTCGCCGGCACCTTGAGCCCCAGCGTGTCGATCGCGAGGTCTGGGAAGATCGTCTGGACGTCGGGACCGTGGTGCGATGGAAGGGAGATCGGGTTCGGGAGGATGTCGTTGACCGGGCCGCGCCCGGATTGGGCGGGGTCGCCGGCACGCCGAACCAGCGTCGCGCGGACCTTCTCGATCCCGTACTCCGCTTCGAGCGGCGCGACGAGCCGCGAGAGTCCCGTGGTGTTACACGAGACCACGCGGACGTGCTCGGCCCCGCTCGCATCGGCGAAGTTCGCGCGCGCGTTGAAGCTCGTATCCACCATCTCGGCGTCCTCGCCGCCCTGATAGAGCGCGGGCGTGTCGTGTGCCTCGTAGAGCGACTTGTTCTCCGCGCCGATCCCCGAGGGGGTCGCGTCGACGACGACGTCGGACTCCTCGACGAGTTCGTCGACCAGCCCCGCGAGTTCGATATCGGCCTTCACGAACTGGTCGGCGCGCTCCTCGATGGCGGCATAGAGGGAATACCCCTTCGCCACGGCGCGTTCGGCCTCGAAGTTCGGCCGCGTTTTCGCCACGCCCACGAGTTCCATGTCCGGCTGGGCGACGACCGCGTCCGCGACGCGTTTGCCGATCGTACCGTAGCCGTTGACGCCGACCTTGAGCATGTCTTCGTGTGTTCGAGCGACGGGCATAACCGTTTCGCGCGCCGGCCGAAAGCCTAAGCGCGCGGCCCCCGTGCTCGGGCCATGAGCCACGCAGACGGGACGCCCCTCGAACGGGCGGCCGAGACCGCCATCAATCAGTGTCTCGCGCTCCGGTCGAACGAATCGTGCGCCGTGGTGACCGACGACGACCGTCTCGCCATCGGCGAAGCGCTCTACGAAGCCGCCCACGAGGTAACCGAGGACGCGGTCCTCGTCCGCTACCCGCCGGGCTCACAACACGGCACCGAACCCCCGACGCCCGTGGCGGCCACGATGCGCAGCAGCGACGTGGTGCTCTGCCCGACCACGATGAGTTTGAGTCACACTCGCGCGCGCTCGCGCGCGAACGAGGCCGGTGCTCGTATCGCCACCCTCCCCGGCATCACCGAGGAGGTCTTTCGGACGGGGTTGAACACCGACTACCGGGAGATAGAGTCGGCGTGCGAGGCCGTACTCGACGCGGTCGAGGGGGCCGACGAGATCCGGGTGACCGCACCCGCGGGCACCGACATCACCTTCGAACCCGGCGCACACGAGTGGCTCGCGGACACCGGCATCGTCCACGAGGCGGGCGTGATGTCGAACCTCCCCGCCGGCGAGGTGTTCGTCAGCCCCGAGACCGCCGAGGGAACCTACGTCGTCGACGGCACGATGATGCCCCACGGCCTGCTCGATAGGGAACTTCGATTCGAAGTCGAGGACGGTCTGGTCACCGAGATCTCCGACGACAACATCCGCGAGCAGGTCGAACGCGGTGCGGAGGAAGTGGGCGAGGACGCCTACAACCTCGCCGAGCTCGGCATCGGTACCAACGTCGCGGTCACGGAACTGGTCGGTTCGGTGCTCCTCGACGAGAAAGCCGCCGGAACAGTGCATATCGCCATCGGCGACGACCACGGTATCGGCGGGGACACCCAGGCCCCGCTCCACCTCGACGGCATCCTGCGCGACCCTACCGTCTACGCCGACGGCGAGGAAGTGGAACTTCCGCAGTAGGACGAGCAAGTGACTTCTCGGTCGACGCCGAAGCGACGTCCATGCGACAGAACGTCGGGGAAACCGACCGGGTCGTTCGTGGCGTCATCGGCATCTGGCTGGTCATGACCGCCATCAGTGCGTTTCGGTCGGGGCGGAAAACCGTCTGCATGGTCACCGGGATCGCGGGGCTCGGACTGCTGCAGAACGCTCTGACAGGGTTCTGCGGGGCAAACTGGCTGTTCGGCGTCGACACGACGAGTGAGTGACGGCCGGACGGACCCAGCGACGCACGACCACCACGGCTTTTATTCGCGCGCCCGATAGGACCGACATGACTCAGGCCACCGAACGCGTCGCGACGTCCTGTCCGGCGTGTTCACCCGACACCGCGGTCGTCCACGAGGTCCTCAAACCCGGGAGCCAGGCCACGGTTCGGTGCAGCGAGTGCAGCCATGTCCACAAGGTGAAGGTCGAGGAACCCGACATGCGGGAGCGCGACGTCATCGTCTCCCAGGACGGCGACTCGTTCTCGACCACCACCGAGATCCCGCTCGGCGAGCGGCTCGCGGTCGGCGAGGAGTTCGTGCTCGACACCCCCGAGGCCCTGCTGACCGTTCGGATCACGAGCCTCGAAGTCGAGGGCGGACGGACCGACGACGCGACCACCGAAGCGATCGAGACGGTCTGGACGCGGGTCGTCGGCAACGTCAGCGTCGACATCACCCTCAATCCCGCGGACGGCGGCGACGAGACCAGAGGTGTCGAACTCCGGGTCCCCGGCGACTACGAGTTCACCGTGGGCGAGCGCGAGGACCTCGGCGAGGAGTCGTTCACCGTCAAGGGGATCCACCTCCGGCCCGACGCCACGGGCTACGGCTTCGACCGGCTCGACCACGAGGGCGACATGGCGTTCGCAAAGGACGTCAATCGGGTCTACGCCGACGACGAGTCGAGTTCGGCCTGGTCCGTGTGGTGAGATGGACACCCGAGCCCAGCGGGAGCGGTTAGTCGCACAACTCGACCGCCAGGGCCGTATCGAGCGCGACTCGACCCGCGAGGCGCTGCTGGCCGTGCCGCGCCACGAGTTCGTCCCCGAAGCGCGCCGGAGCGCGGCCTACGACGACCGCCCGCTCCCGATCGGCGAGGGCCAGACCATCAGCGCGCCCCACATGGTGGCGATGATGACCGACCTGCTCGGGCTCGACCCCGGCGACTCGGTACTCGAGATCGGCACCGGATGTGGCTACCACGCCGCCGTCACCGCCGAAGTAGTCGGACATCTCCGGTCCGTCGAGTACTACGAACCCCTCGCGGTCGCGACCCGCGAGCGCCTCGCGCGCCTGGGCTACGACGTCGAGGTTCGCGTGGGCGACGGCCACCAGGGTTGGCCCGAGGGCGCGCCCTACGACGCGGCCTACCTGACGTGCGCCACCCCCGAGATCCCCGACCCCGTGGTCGAACAGGTCCGCCTTGGTGGTCGGATCGTCGCGCCGGTCGGGACGCGACGACAGACCCTCGTGCGCGCGACCAAGCAGGAAGGCGGTGATCTCGACGTCGAGAAGCACGGCGGGGTTCGGTTCGTTCGGATGCAGGGCTGAGTCGGGTCGAAGGAACGGCTCTTCACGTTTTTGTCGAGGGGGTTGAAGGGGCTGAATCGACCGCGAGTCCCGACCCAAACGAGAGACCGCACCGCCCCGCCGTCACCCCGCACAGGCCACACGCCTCCCAACCGATTCGTTCGCTCCGCTCGCCGACGGCTCGCGTCACTCACTGCGGTGCTCATCCACCGTCGGAGCTTCGCTCCGACGAGCCTGCGCTCGCGCTGCTCGCGCAGACCTCGCACAGTGTCCGCGGTCGCGGACTCACGTCCGTTCGCGCACGACCGCGAGCGTGCGCCACAGCATCCGCACCGCCGGTGGACGGCGAAAATTGTGGATAGAGCGCGGGAGCCGCCGGATGACCGGTCGTCATGGGCCCCTCGACCGGCCGGTGAAGGCGCGCGATTCAAGACCGATGGGGACGGATCTCGGGTATGGATCCGGCGGTGTTGCGCGACGACATGGTCGCGGGACTCGAACACGAGAGCAAGGGGGTCGTCGAGACCACGAGCGTGAGCGCCGCGCTCCGGGCGGTCCCACGCCACGAGTTCGTCGCCGAGGAGAAGGCCGCGTACGCCGACCGCGCGTTCGATCACCGTGGAACCGCGATTCTCGCCCCGAGCACGGTCGCACGCCTCATCGAGGCGCTCGCGCCGGCCCCCGGCGACAGCGTCCTGGTCGTGGGCGCGGGCGTCGGCTACACCGCCGCGGTCTGTGCCGAGATCGCGGGCCCACAGCACGTCCACGCCGTCGATATCTCGCGCCGGCTGGTCTTCGACGCCCGGCAGAACCTCGCGCGTGCGGGCTACGGCGGCGTCCTCGTCGACCGTCGCGACGGCGCGTACGGGCTGGCGGAGTACGCCCCCTTCGACCGAATACTGCTCGAAGCCGCCGCCGTGCGACCGCCGCGCGCGCTCACCGACCAGCTCGCGTCGGACGGTCGGCTCGTGATGCCGGTCGGCACACGCGACCAGTCGCTCGTCGCCGTCGACGGTGCGGGACACGAGACACGGTTCGGACCCACGAGCTTCGCCCCGCTGCTCGTCGAGGGCGAACAGTCCGACTCGATCGAACGCAACCGCACCGTTCGCGAGGACCGCGAGCGCGCACGCGCCATAGCCGAGCGCCGAACCGGCTGGGAACACGACTGGATCGACTGGGACCGCCAGAGCTGACCTTCGCCGCGCTCCTTCCTCGGGCTTACGTTCACCGGCCACGTCCATCGGCTACCCATGCGCGACACACACTACCACTCGCGCACCCGAACCCCGTTCGAGTCGCGATCCGAGATATTTTCACTGCCTATAGAAATCGAAGTATCATTGACTGGCACGAAACGTGGCCACGATCCGACGAAAAGTAAGTAAATGCAACTAACTGGCCAGAAGCCGTATTTTACGGATGCCTAATTAGCAGACGATGCCGCGCAACGGAACACGCGACGATAGCGACAGCACAGACAGCAGTTTCAAACCAAGCCGACGGTCGTATCTCAAGGCTGCAGGGGCAGCCGCCGTCTCGGTACCGTTGCTCGCTGGGGAGGGGGCAGCGGCGACCGAGCGCCACGGGATCAGCTTCGACAACGTCGTCGACATGGGCGACGCTGGTGACGCCACCAGCGCGATCGAGGACGCCGCCGAAAGCAACACCCTGTTGAAGTTCCCGTCGGGCGACTACGAGCTCTCGGGTCAGACCAACGTCAGCGGGAAGAGCAACTTCGGTATCGTCGGCGAGGGCGACGTCACGTTCACCGTCCCCGACGACTACAACGGCAAGGCCCTGAACATCAACGGTGGCGACGGCGTTCTCGTCGAGAACATTACCATCGACCAGAGCAACGCCACGCCGGACGTTCAGGTCGCGCCGGACGACAACCTCCAGGTTCACGGCCTGAAGATGCTCGGCGAGGGTATCAGTTCGTCAACCGGACAGAGCAAGGGGGACTCCGACGCAGCGCTTCAGGCGTTCTCCCCGATGGTCCGGTCGTCCGGCGGCTCGGGTACCGTCCAGGACATCGTCCTCCACAACGAGGGCCGGATGGGTGCGTACGGCCGCGTCGGCGTCTGGATCGGCGAGGAGAACAAGGGCACCATCCCCCTCCGTAACTGTAACGTCGAGGGCTTCTCGGGCAACGGTGTCTACGGCAGCCGGACGTCCGGCGAGGTCCACGTCGAAGGTGGACTCTACAAGAACAACGACCTCTCCCAGGTCCGTATCGGGAGCAACGGAAGCTACGTCGACGGCGTGACCGCCGTCGTCGACGTCTCCGAGAGCCGGTCGGACAACGCCGGCGAGATGCTCAACGGCTCCGGGATCCGTATCGAGAGCGACCGCGGCGGCTCGGGCGCAGCGATCCGTAACTGTGACGTCAGCATCGGCTCGGAGGCCAACGCCGATACCGGTATCAAGGTGTTCCCGAACTACAGTGGGGACTTCACCATCGAGAACACCCGCGTCGAGATGAACTCCGAAGGCTACGGGATCCGTGCGTCGAACCCGGACGGCGGCTCCGGGAGCGGCACGCTCAAGGGCGTCAGCGTCACCGGCGACGCGACCAGCCTCGTTGGCATCCTCATCCAGGGCCGCGACGGCACCACCATCGAGGACTGCTGTGTCGAAACCGAGGGGAGCCGGAAGGGCATCTTCCTCGAGAACTGTAGCGACAGTCGTGTCGCGAACACCACGATCAGCGCGGGCGGGAAGGGTCTCCAGCTCTCCGGAAGCGACGTGGAACAGAGCAACATCAGCCAGGGCGGCTCCTGCCCCGCCCCGAGCCTCTCGTCGTCGAGCTACGACGGCTCCTCGGTGTCGTCGGTCGAGGACGACTCGGAGGACGAATCGTCGAGTGACTCGGAGGACGAATCGTCGAGTGACTCGGAGGAATCCTCGGACGACTCGGACGAGTCCGATTCGTCGAGCGATTCGGATGACTCCTCGAGCGATTCGGATGACTCCTCGAGCGATTCGGATGACTCCTCGAGCGATTCGGATGACTCCTCGAGCGAGAGTTCCGATGACTCCTCATCGGACGATTCGTCGAGTGATTCGGAGGAATCCTCGGATGAGTCCGATTCGGACGACTCGGATGATTCGGATTCGAGCGAGGATTCAGAGGACTCCTCATCGGACGATTCGTCGAGTGACTCGGAGGAATCCTCGGACGACTCGGACGAGTCGTCGGGCAACTCCGACGGCTCGGGCTCGGACAACGAACTCAGCGGGGACATCGACGAGTCCGACATGCCGGAGCCCGAGGACAGCGCGAACCTCGTCATCACCGACACCAGCACCGAGGGCGGCCGCATCCCCTACGAGTTCTCGACGAGCGGTGACCTCGAGAAGTCACAGACCGGCGGCGCGACCCAGGACGACAACGACGACATCTCGGACAACACCGCCACCGGCGGCGTCCAGAGCTACCGTGACGCCTACGAGTACGAGGGCGAACTCGTCGCGCTCGAAGTCGAGGACTACGCGACGATCAAACTCGACGACGACGCCGGCACCATCACGGTGATGGGCGAGGACGAGTCGGGAACGGAGTACTCGCTCGAAGTCACCGGCACGCTCGAACACATCGACGACTCCTCCGACCCGATCTCGGACGACGGCTCCTCGGTCTCGGGCGGCGTCGGTTCGTTCCGCGACGAGTACAGCTACACCGGCAAACTCGTCCAGGCCTCGATCGACGACTCGGTCTCGATCACCACCGACCCCGAGACGCTCGACGAGTAACGCCGCGTTCGGTTACCGTTTTTTCGTGTTGCTATTCCATCCCGCATCGGTATCGTTATCCGCCGCGCACCTGATTCCTGACGTATCATGACCGGTGTGTTCGGCGGTTCTCTCTCCATGGCGGCCCTCGAGGACGCAGCGTCGTCGCTCCACGACGAGCCGTGGTACGAACGCGAGACCTTCGAGACCGACGACTACGCGCTCGGGTTGGTCCACCACGGCGACCGCGACCCGAGCGGACGACTGACCTACGACGATGGCGACCGCGCCGCCGTCGTCAACGGGGCGATAACGAACCGCGACCGGCTCGGGCTCTCGACCGACGAACTCTTCGAGTCGCTGTTCGACGACCCCGCGGCGCTTCTCGCTCGGCTCGACGGGCCGTTCGTGGTCGCGGCGATCGACCAGACGACGGACCGACTGATCGTGGCGACCGACCGACTGGGAACCCGGCCGTGTTACTACCTCGACGACGGAACCGCGTTCGCGTCGGGTCTCGCCCCGCTGATCACCCGCCTCGACGACCCGACGGTCGACGAACGAGCCGTCAGTGATATGCTGTTGATGGGCTACGTCTGGGGCGAGAAAACCCTCGTCGAGGGGGTCACGCGTCTCCCGCCGGCCACGGTGCTCGAATACCGCGCGGGTGAGGTCTCGACCGACCGGTACTGGTCGCCGTCGTTCGATGCGCTTCCCGACGACGGCTACCTCACCCGTCTGGCGGACCGCTATCGCACCGTCATCGACGATACGGCGGGAACGATCGACGACGACGCCGGGCTGTGGCTCTCCGGCGGGCTCGACAGCCGGACGATGGCGGGCGAGCTCGCACGCCACGCCGGTCGGGCGTTCGACGACCTCGAAGCCTACACCTACGACGCGAACCCGAGCGGCGGCGGCAACCCCGCGCTCGCCCGTCGCGTCGCCGACCACCTCGACATCGGTATCGACCAGGTCGAACTCACCCCGGAGCTGTTCTTAGAGCGCCTCGGCGAGGCAGTCGACCTCACCGACGGCATGCTCCGGTGGTCCTCGTTCCTCAACCTCCTCTCGGTCTACGCGCTCCCCGACGACCACGCCGGTGTCCTGATGGAGGGTGCGGGGCAGGGCGAACTGATGGGCCATCACCTCCGGCGGCGTCACTTCACGGGCACCGACTCCCCCGTCGAATCGATGTACTGGAGCGAGGCGATGGTCGACCACGGGACGGTCTCGGACCTGCTCGCCGCGGACGTCGACCCGCTCCAGTCGTTCGTCGACACCGCCGAACGCAGCGACGCCCGGACGAAGAAGGGGACGATACTCGAAGCCCACCTCGACAACTACTACGCCCGGATGACGCTCGCCAGCAACGAGATCCCGCGGAGCCGGGCCGGCACCCGCGTGCCGTTCGCCCACCGCGAGTTCCTCGAATACGTCGCCCGGCTCCCGCTGAAGTATCGGATCGGGACGGTGCCGTTCACGAACGGGACGATCCCGTTCGGCGTGACGCCGGCGAAGCTCACGCTGACGCGCGACCTCAACCCCGACCTCGCCACGATCCGCTACGAACGAACCGGCGTCGCGCCGAAGTATCCCTACCCGCTCCACGTCGCGGGCTTTCTCACCACCACCGCCGCCGCACGGCTCCTCAAGCGAACCACCTACGGCGGTCGGAGCACCACCGACGAGTGGTACCGGAACGATCCACGGGTGCGTGAGTTCTTCGACGACCTCCTCGAACGGGCCTGCGAGCGGTCGGTGTTCGACGCCGAGACGATCCGACGCCTCCGCCGCGAACATCTCGCCGGCGACGCCGACCACATGGTGACCTCGATCGCGGCGATCACGACGCTCGAACTCTGGATGGAACGCAACCTGGATTGAATCGCGGTCCCAACCGACCGAACACGAGCCGAAACGGAGCTTTCACACCCACCGCTGGTGTGTTATACTGTTCTGCCAGCCAACGGAGACACGGCTCGTCGTCTTGCTTCGAAAAGCGCCCGGGGCGGGATTTGAACCCGCGTCACGACCGTGACAGGGTCGTATGATGGGCCACTACACCACCTGGGCACCGACAACTCATCGTTGTCCGGACGGACGGTTAAACGTTTCCAAACCGACCGACGGCCGAGCCCGAAACGCTATATCCCATCGCGTCGTGCGTCCGGTCGAAATCGAGGCGAGGCAGCCATCCCCGACCGTCGTTCGCGACCCCGGAAGAGCGCCCGCTCGCGGTCGGAATGGTTAAGGTTCTGGACCCTATACAGGCTGTAGTATCTCGTGATAGCCACTTCTTCCCCAGTTAGACACACATGGTAGACGTCGGCCAGCACACGCTCGTCCCGGAGCACACCGTCGTGGAGGACGACTCCGAGATCGACGAGGTGCTCGCAGAGTACGACATCAAACGCACCGACCTCCCGAAGATCAAACGCACCGACCCGGCGCTCCCCGACGAGGCCGCGACCGGCGACGTGATCCGGATCGTTCGGGACTCACGAACCACCGACCAAGCGGTCGTCTATCGGCTCGTCATCGACTAATGAACAGGGACACACGACGTTCGATCTCACGGGAGTACTTCTCCCAGGAACGGCTCGCAGAACACCACTTCAGCTCGTTCAACGACTTCCTCGGCCGCGGGATGCAACAGGTCGTCGACGAGAAGGAGACCATCGACACCGACATCGGCGACAAGGAGGGCGAGGAGCCCGTCTTCGTCGAACTCGGCGACGTCCGGGTCGTCACGCCGCGGGTACGGGAGGCCGACGGCAGCGAGGAACGCCTCTACCCCCAGGAAGCCCGCCTCCGCAACATCACCTACTCCGCACCGGTCTTCATGGAGAT